>NZ_JBFULH010000049.1:0-19082 GCF_056400445.1 Pseudomonas sp. P5_B2
CATGATCGTTCCCACGCTCTGCGTGGGAATGCATCCCGTGACGCTCCGCGTCACATCCCGTAGCGGACGCAGAGCGTCCATGGCGGCATTCCCACGCAGAGCGTGGGAACGATCAGACAGGCGTCTGTCCTGATACCCTTACGCAAAACCCCACCCGAGAAGACCCATGGCCTTCCCCAGCCGCCATTCACTCTTCCCCTTCCTCAGTTGGTTGCCCCGGCAAACCCGCGCCAGCGTCGGGCGTGACCTGATTGTCGGCCTCAGCGGGGCAATTCTTGCGTTGCCGCAATCCATTGCCTACGCACTGATCGCCGGGCTCCCACCGGAATACGGTCTGTACGCCGCGATCATCCCGGTGTTGATTGCTTGTCTCTGGGGTTCATCGTGGCACTTGATCTGCGGTCCTACGGCGGCGATTTCGATCGTCTTGTACGCCAGCGTCAGCCCTCTGGCCGTTCCCGCGTCAGAGGACTACGTCACCCTGATCCTGCTTCTGACCTTCCTCGCCGGTATTTTCCAGTGGTTGCTCGGTTTGCTGCGCTTCGGTGCCCTGGTGAACTTCATCTCTCACTCGGTGGTGCTGGGTTTCACCCTTGGTGCGGCGGTGGTGATTGTCATCGGGCAATTGCCGAACCTGTTGGGGTTGGACTTGCCCAGCCAGGCCACGGCGCTGGACAGCGCCTTGATGCTGTTCAAGCACCTCGGCGCTTTAGATAAACCGTCACTGGCGCTGGGCGTGGCGACGGTCGTTGTCGGGGCGGCCCTGAAGTTGTTGCTGCCTCGCTGGCCGACACTGCTGATCACGCTTGTTCTGGGCGGACTGCTGGTGTGGTTCTGGCCATCAATGTTCGGTCATGTGAAGTTGGTCAGCGCGTTTGTCGGACGTTTGCCGCCCTTCAGTCCGTTGCCGCTGGACTTGGACCTGATCCTGCGTTTGCTGCCCAGCGCAGTGGCCGTTGGAATGTTGGGGCTGGTGACCAGCCTGTCGATCGCCCGCTCCCTGTCGGCCCGCTCGCAACAGCTTATCGACGCCAACCAGGAAGTCCGTGCCCAGGGTCTATCAAACATGGTCGGGGCGTTTTTTTCCGGCTCGCTGTCCGCSGGCTCCTTCACTCGTTCGGGGCTGAGCTACGACGCGGGTGCCTGCTCACCGATGGCTGGCGTATTTTCAGCCCTGTGGGTGGCACTGTTTGCCATCTTCGGCGCAGCGCTAATCGCCCACATCCCGATCCCGGCCATGGCCGGGAGCATTCTGTTAATCGCATGGGGACTGGTGGACCATCGCGGTATTCGCGCCTTGTTACGCGTCAGCCGCGCCGAGTTCCTGGTCATGGCGCTGACCTGTGTCGCCACGCTGCTGCTGGAATTGCAGACGGCGATTTATGCCGGGGTGCTGGCGTCCTTGTTTTTCTACCTCAAACGCACCTCGCAACCGCGGGTCCAGCATTCTCGCGAGGGGGATGAAGATATTCTGCGGGTGGGCGGGTCGATCTTTTTCGGCGCCAGCCATTACCTGCAAGTGCGCCTGCAACGCCTGCATGGCGCGCGCGTGGTGATCGAGGCGCAGCAGATCAACTTCATCGACTATTCAGGGGTGGAAATGCTGCACCAGGAAGCGCGACGGTTGCTTAAGCAGGATCGCAGCCTGACGTTGCGGCGCGCGCGGCCGCAGGTGGTGGAGGAGTTGAGGAAGCTTGAAGGGGCGGAGAAGTGCCCGATCCGTTTCGAAGACTAATTGCCTGGATTGACTACCGCATAACCTGTGGCGAGGGGGCTTGCCCCCGTTGGACTGCGCAGCAGTCCTTTTTTGAGGCCGCTACGCAACCCAGCGGGGGCAAGCCCCCTCACCACAAAGGGCTACTGTGCCAATTGACGGCGCAGTTCAGCCAGTACCGGCGCCGTGTCCGGGCGCACGCCGCGCCACAGGAAAAAGGCTTCCGCCGCTTGCTCCGCGAGCATACCCAAGCCATCCATCGCGACGGCCGCACCATTTTCCGTGGCCCAACGGCAGAACGAAGTCGGTTCCTTGCCATACATCATGTCGTAGCAAACGGTTTTACCCGGCTCAATCAAGCTGCCGGCAATCGGCGGCACATCCCCCGACAGACTCGCCGACGTGGCGTTGATGATCAGGTCCACCGACTCCTTCAACCAATCAAAACCGCTGGCCGACACCGGTCCCAGATCGGCGAACAGTTCCGCCAGCAACTCAGCTTTCTCAACCGTGCGGTTGGCGATGATCACCGAGGCCGGTTGCTCAGCCAGCAGCGGTTCCAGCGCACCCCGCACCGCGCCACCGGCGCCAAGCAGCAGGATGCGTTTGCCCTTGAGGCTAAAACCGGCGTTGACCGTCAGGTCCCGCACCAGCCCGGCACCGTCAGTGTTGTCACCCAGCAATGTGCCATCGGCGAGTTTGCTCAACGTGTTCACCGCGCCGGCCCGCTGCGCACGTTCCGTCAGGCTGTCGGCCAGGCGGAAGGCCTCTTCCTTGAACGGTACCGTTACATTCGCTCCGCGACCTTCGCGGAAAAACGCCCGGGCAAAGTCGGAAAAATCGTCGAGCGGCGCCAGCGAGGTGCTGTAGTCCAACTGCTGAGCGGTTTGTTTGGCGAACAACCGGTGGATCAGCGGCGACTTGCTGTGGCCAATCGGGTTACCGAATACGACGTAACGGTCCATCAGAGCTCCTCGTTCAGGCCTCGGCCAACCAATCGCGGTCTTGCAGGAAGTACTCGGTCAGCCGCGCTTCTTCGCTGCCCGGTTCGGCTTTCCAGTCGTAACCCCAGCGCACTTGCGGTGGCAACGACATCAGAATCGACTCGGTACGCCCGCCCGATTGCAGGCCAAACAACGTGCCACGGTCGTAGACCAGGTTGAATTCCACGTAGCGACCGCGACGGAATTCCTGGAACTCACGCTGCTTCGCGGTGAACGCATCATTTTTGCGGCGTTGCACAATCGGCAGGTACGCGTCGATGTAGGCATCGCCGATGGCGCGCATGAACGCGAAACTGGTGTCGAAGTCCCACTCGTTCAAGTCATCGAAGAACAGACCGCCGATGCCGCGCGGCTCGTGGCGATGCTTGATGTGGAAATAACTGTCGCACCAGGCTTTGTAGCGCGAATAGACGTCCGGACCGAACGGCGCACAGGCCTGCTCGGCGACGCGGTGCCAGTGCACACAGTCTTCTTCATTGCCGTAATAAGGCGTCAAGTCGAAGCCACCGCCGAACCACCAGACCGGTTCCTCACCTTCTTTTTCAGCGATGAAAAAGCGCACATTGGCGTGGGAAGTCGGCACATGCGGGTTGTGCGGGTGAATGACCAATGAAACGCCCAAGGCTTCGAAGCCACGGCCGGCCAATTCCGGGCGATGAGCGCTGGCGGACGGCGGGAGACCGCTGCCAAAGACGTGGGAAAAGTTGACGCCGCCCTTTTCGATCAGCGAGCCGTTTTCGATCACGCGGGTACGCCCGCCACCGCCGGCAGCCCGGGTCCAGGCGTCTTCGACGAAGTGCGTGCCGCCGTCTTCGGCTTCCAGCGCAGCACAAATACGGTCTTGCAGGTCGAGCAGGTAGGCTTTTACGGCCTCGGTGCGGGTCGTCATGTCATCACCTTGAATCGTGCAAAGCTACGCGGCGCTCCATCGGAGCGGGGGGCCGGCGCAAATGGGGGCGTAGCATAACATCGCCGACGGACCTGCCGCAGTTGACGAAGATCAAGCTTGGGAGTTCGATAGGCAGCTTCGTGCTACACCTCCCGTAGCCAAGACCCAAGGAGTAGGCAGATGGCTAAGCGTATCCAGTTCCGCGCCCATGGCGGCCCCGAAGTACTCGAGTACGTCGATTACCAACCCGCCGAGCCCGGCCCGCTGCAGGTTCGCGTCACCAACAAGGCCATCGGCCTGAATTTCATCGACACCTATTACCGCAGCGGTCTGTATGCACCACCCGCCTTGCCATCGGGCGTGGGTTCGGAAGGCGCGGGCGTGGTCGAAGCGGTGGGCAGCGAGGTCACGCGCTTCAAGGTCGGTGATCGAGTGGCGTACGGCAGCGGACCGTTGGGCGCCTACAGCGACGTTCACGTATTACCCGAGGCCAATCTGGTGCTGCTGCCGGATGCGATCAGCTTCGAAACGGCCGCCGGGGTCATGCTCAAGGGCCTGACCGTGCAGTACCTGTTGCGTCAGACTTATGAGTTCAAGGGTGGCGAAACCATCCTGTTCCACGCTGCTGCCGGCGGTGTCGGTTCGCTGGCCTGCCAATGGGCCAAGGCCTTGGGCGTAAAGTTGATCGGTACAGTCAGCTCGCCCGAGAAGGCCGCGCTGGCCAAGGCCAATGGTGCCTGGGCGACCATCGACTACAGCCATGAAAACGTCGCTCAACGTGTGCTGGAATTGACCGACGGGAAGAAAGTACCGGTGGTGTATGACGGCGTCGGTAAAGACACTTGGCTGACGTCACTGGACAGCGTGTCCCCACGTGGGCTGGTGGTGAGTTTTGGTAACGCGTCGGGTGCGGTGGACGGGGTCAATCTGGGGATATTGGCGGCGAAGGGCTCGCTCTACGTGACCCGGCCGACGCTGGCGACTTACGCCAACAATGCCGAGAATCTGCAACGGATGGCGAATGAGCTGTTTGAGATGATCAGCAGCGGCAAGCTGAACGTGGATATCAGCCACACGTACTCACTGGCAGACGCGGCGAAGGCGCAGACCGAGTTGTCGGCGCGGCGCACGACGGGCTCGACTGTTCTGCTGCCGTAACACCGAACTGTGGTGAGGGGGCTTGCCCCCGTTGGGCTGCGAAGCGGCCCCGCTTTTCTCCAAGAGGAAAGGGACTGCTGCGAAGTCCAACGGGGGCAAGCCCCCTCACCACATTAGTCCGGTCGCACGACGTGGCCGGTCGCCAGATCCCGGATCACGCTCGGGTTCTTGCGCCCCCCCAGATTCCCGCCCAACACAAAATCCACCTGCCCACGGAAATACTGATCCACGCGAATCCGCGTGCGCGCCGCCGGGCGTCCCTGTGGGTTGGCCGAGGTTGAAACCAGCGGCCCGACCGCCGCGCACAAATCCCGCACCAGAGGATGATCGCTGACTCGCAGCGCTACCGTTTCATGCACACCGGTGATCCACTGCGGCAACAGGTTCTGATGCGGCACCAGCCAGGTGTTCGGCCCCGGCCAGGTGCTGGCCATGCGGTCCATCCACAGTTCCGGGAAGTCTTCGAAAAGAAAATCGAATTGCCGGATGTTGTCGGCAACCAGAATCAGGCCCTTCTCCACTGACCGGCCCTTGATCATCAGTAAGCGATACACCGCCTCTTCATCCCACGGGTCGCAACCCAGCCCCCAGACCGCTTCGGTTGGATAGGCAATTACCGCCCCTGCGCGAACGGCTTGCGCGGCTTGTTGCACTCGCCAACTGTTGACCATGAAAAACTCTCCGGAATAAGCCTCTGCGCAGTTTACCGATCTTCCTTATAAAACCTAGCTCACCCGCGCAAACCAGCGCCCGCTTTCACAGACGGCGCGACCGTCCATTTCCAGCTCCGTCAACGCGGCCAGCACTTTGGGCAAGGCCCAGCCGCTGGTAATGGCCAACGCCTCACTGGTGTGCGGGGCCGCGTGCAGCAGCATGAGCAACGGATGGGTCACCGAGGGTGTCTCGATGGATAACGGCAGTTGTTGCCAGCCACGCAAGGCTTCGAGGATATGTTCGATGGTTTCCACCAGCATCGCGCCGTCGCGGATCAACTGATGACAACCCTTGGCGCCGGGATGATGAATAGACCCTGGAATCGCATACACCTCACGACCTTGCTCCGCCGCCAGCCTCGCAGTGATCAACGAACCACTCGCCACGCTGGCCTCGACCACCAGCACACCGAGGGACAAACCACTGATGATTCGATTACGCCGGGGGAAGTTGCTGGCAGTAGGGCCGGCGTCCAGCGGGAACTCTGAAAGTACCGCACTGCCCGACGCAATCATGGCATCGGCGAGTCGTCGATTGCGTTGTGGATAAAACTTTTCAAGTCCCGTGCCAAGTACACCCACCGTTCGCCCGCCGACGTCCAAAGCGGCTTGATGCGCGGCAGCATCAATGCCCAGCGCCAGACCACTGGTGATGACGAAACCGGCACCGGCCAGGCTGCGGGAAAACGCGGCGGCCGTGTCCATGCCCGGACGCGAGGCGCGTCGGCTACCGACCATCGCCAGCTGCGGTTTTTCCAGAATGCCCGGATCGCCCGCTACGAATAAGAGTGGTGGAGCGTCGCTGATTTCTGCGAGCAGCGCAGGGTACTCAGGCTGGTCCCACATCAGTAAATGCTGGCCCGGACGCTCTAGCCAGGCCAACGCATGGCTGGCGCCATCGCGCACTTCGTTGGCGCGTCGAGCCTCGGCGCACGCCAGCGGCAAGCCCAGTGAACGCCAGGCGCTGGCTGGCGCACTGATGGCTTTGGACGCCGAGCCGAAGGCCTCAAGTAATTTTTTGAAGCGCGCCGGGCCCAGTTCCGGCAAACGGTGCAAACGTAAACGAGCTTCAAGTTCCGCAGGGGAAACCGGTGTAACTGCAGGCAGTGACATGGATCATCCTTGATCGTTATGAGCCCCGCTAAAACGGGAATAAGCTGTGGATAACTCTGTTGGTAACTTGTGGAGCCGGCTAAGGATTTCGCACCTTGTCCATGACGGCCAGAGAGCGCGAAGCATTGAGTACCAAACCGTAGCTGAGTTTGTCGTAGGTGCGGAAAACCATGAGCAATCCGGCTCGCTCATCGGGGATTTTCAGTGGCTGGCCGGTGATCCGGTCGCGCACGGTTTCGCCGGTTTTCATCACCACCAGGACATTGCCTTCGGCCAGGCCATCACGTTGCCCCTTGTTCAGCGTGACCACATCCAGCGCGCCAATCTGCGTCACGCCACGTGGCACATCGATGATCAACCCGTTAACCGGGGTTTTCGGCGCACTGGGCATGAAGGTCGAATTGATCGACCGTTCCTCACCGCTGAACAAGCGGTCGCCGAGACGCACTTCCTGGGTCGTGCGCTGCAAGGCGAGGGTCGCGACATCGCCTTCAGTGGCGACAATTTCGCCACCACCGATGTCATCGGCGTTGATACCCAAAAACTCCTGGGTCCCGGGGTCGGTGTAGACCTTGCCCTGACGGAAAATCCCGTAAGCCGGCTGATCTGGATCGAAATGGCCGCGAGCGAAGATGCGGTCTCCGGTACCGCTCAGCACACGTTCGGCATCACCGGCCACGACATAAGGCGCATTGTCGAATTCCTCGACCTTGTCGACGATGCGGTTGCTCAGCAAAAAACTGTTGATCGATCGCAGAGGAATGCTCGGGATCGCATCGGCCACCGGTGAGCTGCGTACGCTTGGTGAAAGCTTGAGGGTGCCGCGCGAGGCGCCGCGATTGAGGGTCAGGCGCGGCTGGCCGCTGACGTAGACCAGTGACAGCGAATCTCCGGGGTAGATGTGATCAGGGTTTTCGATGTGCGAATTGGCCTGCCACAGCTCGGGCCATTGCCACGGCTGGCGCAGGTATTTAGCGGAAATTTCCCAGAGTGTGTCCCCCGCAACCACTGTGTATTGCTGTGGAAAACCTTCCTTGAGTTGCACTTGCCCGTGCGCCAGACCGGCCGAAGCCAGAAGGAGCAAGGCGAGTAGTGATTTCCTCATGCGGTGAATCCCTTTATTATGTGCATTCGCGTGAAACGCTTGAACCCTCGGTGGCTCGCTCCCGGCTTGCTTATGAAGAGAAGGGAGCTACGTTTTACAACGGCAGCCTGCCTCTTCGGACTCACCAGGCCACCGACCCGAACTTACTTCACACGTGCAGTTATCAAGCTTATGGCCATTTTAAACATCCTCGAATTCCCCGACTCGCGCCTGCGCACTATCGCCAAACCTGTGGCCGTAGTGGACGACGAAGTGCGTCAGTTGGTCGATGACATGTTTGAAACAATGTATGAAGCGCCAGGCATCGGCCTCGCTGCGACTCAAGTCAACGTGCACAAACGCATCGTGGTGATGGACCTCTCCGAAGACCGCTCCGAACCAAGGGTGTTCATCAACCCCGAGTTCGAAACCCTGACCGATGAGATGGAGCAATATCAGGAAGGCTGTCTCTCGGTGCCGGGCTTCTACGAAAACGTCGATCGCCCGCAGAAGGTCAAGGTCAAGGCCCTGGACCGCGACGGCCAGCCTTACGAACTGATCGCCGAAGGCCTGCTCGCCGTGTGCATCCAGCATGAATGCGACCACCTGAACGGCAAATTGTTCGTTGATTACCTGTCCAGTCTCAAACGCGACCGAATCAAGAAGAAACTGGAAAAGCTCCATCGCCAGAACGCTTGATGCCCTTCTTTCAAAGGCTTGCTGCGGCAAGCCTTTTTCTTTTGTGAGACCTTCTACATGACTGAGCCACTGCGCATCGTCTTTGCCGGCACCCCGGAATTCGCCGCCGAACACCTCAAGGCCCTGCTCGACAGCCCTTACGAGATCGTCGCGGTTTACACCCAACCGGACCGTCCGGCGGGCCGTGGGCAAAAGCTGATGCCGAGCCCGGTCAAGCAACTCGCTCTGGAAAACAACATCCCGGTGTTGCAGCCGCCAACCTTGCGCAACGAAGACGCTCAGGCCGAACTGGTTGCACTCAAGCCGGACTTGCTGGTGGTGGTCGCCTACGGCCTGATCCTGCCGCAAGCGGTGCTGGATATTCCACGCCTGGGTTGCATCAACAGCCACGCGTCCCTGCTGCCGCGCTGGCGCGGGGCCGCGCCGATCCAGCGCGCCGTCGAAGCGGGCGACAGCGAAAGCGGCGTGACCGTAATGCGCATGGAGCTGGGCCTGGACACCGGGCCGATGCTGCTTAAAGTCACCACGCCGATCAGCGCTGAAGACACCGGTGGCAGCCTCCACGATCGTCTGGCCGAACTCGGTCCATCGGCGGTGCTTCAAGCGATTGCCGGCCTCGCCGCCGGCACGCTGGAAGGCGAAGTGCAGGACGACAGTCTCGCCACTTATGCTCATAAATTGAACAAGGACGAAGCGCGCATCGACTGGACTCGTCCGGCCATCGAGCTTGAACGCCTGGTTCGCGCCTTCAACCCATGGCCGATTACCCATAGCACGCTGAACGGCGAAGCGCTGAAAGTGCTGGCCGCGAGTCTCGCTGAAGGCAAGGGCGCACCGGGGGAAATCCTCAGCACCAACAAGGACGGTTTAATCGTCGCTTGCGGTGAGCAGGCCTTGTGCCTGACCCGGCTGCAATTGCCCGGCGGCAAGGCGCTGAACTTCAGCGACTTGTTCAACAGCCGTCGTGAGAAATTTGCCGTCGGCACCGTGCTCGGTCAAGCGGCGGACGCTCAATGAACCCGCGTCTGGCCGCCGCCAAGGCACTCGCCGCCGTTCTTAACGGAAAAGCTTCGCTCAACAGTTCCCTGCCCACTCAAATGGACAAGGTTGAAGACCGCGATCGCGGCTTCACTCAGGACCTGGCGTTCGGCACGGCGCGCTGGCAGCCACGTTTGTCGGCGCTGGCGGCCAAATTGCTGCAAAAGCCATTCAAAGCAGCTGATGCCGATGTCGAGGCGTTGCTGCTGGTCGGCCTCTATCAACTGCTCTATACCCGTGTCCCGGCCCACGCCGCCATCGGTGAAACCGTTGGTTGCGCCGACAAGCTGAAAAAGCCTTGGGCCAAAGCCTTGCTCAACGCCGTATTGCGCCGCGCCCAGCGTGAAAGCGAAGCGTTGCTGGCCGAGCTTGAACACGATCCGGTGGTGCGCACGGCACATCCGCGCTGGCTGCAAAAATCCCTGAAAGCATTCTGGCCCGAGCAGTGGGAAGCCATTTGTGCGGCGAACAATGCGCATCCGCCGATGATTCTGCGGGTCAACCGTCGCCATCACTCTCGCGATGCCTACCTTGGGTTGTTGACTGAAGCCGGGATTGCCGCGACGCCGTGCGTTTACAGTCAGGACGGCATCATCCTTGAGGCCGCCGCCGACGTGCGCAGCCTGCCGGGCTTCGCCGAAGGCTGGATCAGCGTGCAGGATGAGGCGGCGCAACTGGCTGCCGACCTGCTCGACCTGGCGCCGGGCCAACGGGTGCTCGATGCCTGCTGTGCACCGGGCGGCAAAACCTGCCACATCCTGGAAGCCGAGCCAAAACTGGCCGGTGTCGTGGCGGTGGACCTTGAAGCCAAGCGTCTGGTGCGCGTGCGAGAAAACCTCGCACGTCTGGGCCTAAGCGCCGAACTGATCGCCGCCGACGGGCGTGACACCGCCACCTGGTGGGACGGCAAACCGTTCCAGCGCATCCTGCTGGATGCGCCGTGCTCGGCCACCGGCGTCATCCGTCGTCACCCGGACATCAAACTGACGCGCCAGCCCGATGACATCGCCGCGCTTGCAGTGCTTCAGGGCGAGTTGCTCGATGCCATGTGGATAACTTTGGAAGTCGGCGGCATCCTGCTTTACGCCACTTGTTCCACGCTGCCGACGGAAAACACTGAAGTCATCGAAGCGTTCCTCGCCCGTACGCCGGGTGCGCGTGAACTGGACCTCGCCACGACGGCGGGGATCAAGCAACCGCATGGTCGTCAATTATTGGCGCAGGAAGGCGGGCATGACGGGTTCTACTACGCCAAACTGATCAAGATTGCCGCCGCGCGCGGTTAACGGATTGAATGGAGCGACTGGATGAAAATCATCATCCTCGGTGCGGGGCAGGTCGGCGGTTCGCTGGCAGAACATTTGGCCAGCGAAGCCAATGATATTACGGTGGTCGATACCGACGGCGAACGCCTGCGTGACCTCGGCGATCGGCTGGACATCCGCACCGTTCAGGGCCGCGGCTCACTGCCGACGGTGCTGCGCCAGGCCGGTGCAGACGATGCCGACATGCTGGTGGCCGTGACCAACAGCGACGAAACCAACATGGTTGCCTGTCAGGTCGCACACACGCTGTTCCACACGCCAACCAAAATCGCTCGCGTGCGCGAAGCCTCCTACCTCACGCGCTCCGAATTGTTCGATAACGACGCGATCCCGGTCGATGTGCTGATCAGCCCGGAACAAGTGGTGACCAACTACATCAAGCGCCTGATCGAGCATCCGGGCGCCTTGCAGGTGATCGACTTCGCCGAAGGCAAGGCGCAATTAGTCGCGGTAAAGGCTTACTACGGTGGGCCGCTGGTGGGTCAGCAGCTGCGGCAATTACGCGAACACATGCCGAATGTCGAAACCCGCGTCGCCGCGATTTTCCGCCGCGATCGACCGATTTTGCCGCAGGGTGACACCGTCATCGAGGCGGACGACGAAGTATTTTTCATCGCCGCCAAGGCGAATATTCGCGCTGTGATGAGTGAAATGCGCCGGCTGGATGAAACCTACAAACGCATCGTTATTGCCGGGGGCGGACAAATCGGTGAGCGGCTGGCCGAGGCCATCGAAAGCCGCTACCAAGTGAAGATTATCGAGATGAACCCGGCTCGCTGCCGCCATCTCTCGGACACCCTCGACAGCACCGTGGTGTTGCAGGGCAGCGCCTCCGACCGCGATTTGCTGATGGAAGAGAACATCGCCGACGCCGATATCTTCCTGGCCCTGACCAACGATGACGAAGCCAACATCATGTCTTCGCTGCTGGCCAAGCGCCTGGGCGCGAAGAAGGTGATGACGATCATCAACAACCCGGCGTACGTTGATTTGATCCAGGGCGGCGACATCGACATCGCCATCAGTCCGCAATTGGCGACCATCGGTACATTGCTGGCTCACGTGCGCCGTGGCGATATCGTCAGCGTGCACTCACTGCGCCGGGGCGCGGCAGAGGCCATCGAGGCAATTGCCCATGGTGATGCGAAGTCGAGCAAGGTGATTGGCAAGGCCATCGAGAACATCGGTTTACCGCCGGGTACGACGATAGGCGCGATCATTCGCGATGAGGAAGTGATCATTGCCCATGACAAGACGGTGATCGAAACCGGCGACCACGTGATTTTGTTCCTTGTGGATAAAAAGCACATTCGGGATGTGGAGAAGCTGTTTCATGTGGGTCTGAGCTTCTTCTGATCCGAATTTTCGCTTGGCATATGGCCCCTTCGCGAGCAAGCCCGCTCCCACATTGAATCGTCTTCGTACACAAAATTAATCTCCACTGAAGATCTAATGTGGGAGCGGGCTTGCTCGCGAAGGCGGTCTTTCAGAGAAAAACCCTTCCCTGATTCACCTAGACAAGGAATCCACTGATGCTCGAATCCCTGGAAAAAATGCTCGCCAAGGGTGTGGATAACTCGCTTCTACGCTTCGGCTTGGGCAAGGGTTATCTGGATCTTGGGGAAAACGCCAAGGCTGCCGAGCATTTCCAGCGTTGCGTCGAATTCGATCCGAAGTATTCAGCGGCCTGGAAGCTATTGGGCAAGGCCTACCTGGCGCAGGAGGATTTCGCGGCGGCTCGCAAGGCGTGGGAACAAGGTCTGGAAGCCGCCCGCGCCCATGGCGACAAGCAGGCAGAGAAGGAGATGACGGTGTTTGTGAAGAAACTTGAGCGAAACGCGCACTGATCAGAGATAACGCAGGCCTATCTCTTCATCATCCACCTGAATCACTTCCATACGCACATGCTGCGCCCTTGAATGAACTGCTATGGATAACCCAGCCCAAAGGTTATCCACAGATCACGCGAACCGACTCAATACCAACGTTCTTCACCCGGTGGACGCTTCTTGAAGCGCTTCATGCTCCACATGTACTGGCTTGGATAAGCCCGGACATAGCGTTCAACCACTTGGCTCATGGCCGCGCAGGACGTCTCGGTATCGGTGCTGTACATGGCCTCTGGCGCCGCTTCCAGGATCACTTTGTAACCTGAACCGTCCGGCAACCGCAGCGCATGCAGGAACACCCCGACCGCTTTGCCGCCCGCAAGCATGTTCGGCACGAACTTGCTGGTCAGCGCCTGAGTGGCGAAGAAGGGTACGAAGATCCCGGCGGATTCGGCCGGTTCCGGGTCAGCGGGAATGCCCACTGCACCACCTTTGCGCACTTCCTTGATCACGCTGAGGATGCCTTCCTTGGTGGAAGCCGCCACCCGGTTGCCCAACTGCACTCGCTGTTTGCGCAGCAAGTCATCCACAGCCTTCAACTTCGGTGGCCGATAGAAAATGATCGGTTTGCACTGGTTGCAATAGAAGTGGTTCAACACTTCCCAGTTACCCAAATGGCTGGTGATACCCACGACACCCTTGCCGGAGGCCAGGGCGTCCTTCAACACGTCGAGGCCCTCGACTTCACGCACCAAGTCGATGGAGCGTTGCGCCGGCCAGATCCATGCGCAGGCGCTTTCGGTCAGGGACTTGCCAATGTCCTTTAAACTCTGGCCGACCAGGCGTTCGCGTTCGGCGGGGTCCATGTCCGGGAAGCACTTGGCCAGGTTGATCCGCACCACATCGCGGGAACGGTTCGGGGTTTTCCACATGGCCCAGCCAATCGCCGAGCCCACGGCCTGAACGGCCCGCCACGGGAGCAGGGCAAACAGCCGCAGAGCGCCTACCAGCAAGGCGCCTTTAAACTTATCCACAGGTCACTCCTGATTTTGTGCTGTGCGCGAGGCGGCTATTCTAACCGCCGATCGCCAAGGTCGCGTAGAGATCGCAATCGCGGGTGTGATCCATGACCATGCCCGAGGCCTGCATCAGTGCATAACAAATCGTTGGTCCGACGAACGTGAAACCGGCCTTTTTCAGGCCTTTGCTCATTTCCACCGCCACCGGCGTAACCGCGGGCACTTCGGTGCGATCCTTGAAATGATTGATCACAGGCGTACCTCCGACAAAGGACCAGAGAAACTCCACCGGGTCCTCCAGCGCCAGCCAGGCTTGGGCATTGCGCCGGGCCGCGTTGAGTTTGAGGCGGTTGCGGATGATGCCTGGATCGAGCATCAACTCATCGATTTCCGCATCGCTCATCTGCGCTACACGTTGGACGTCAAAACCGAACAACACCTCGCGATAACGCTCTCGTTTACGCAAGACCGTGATCCAGGAGAGGCCAGCCTGGAACCCTTCGAGCAAAAGCAACTCGAACAATCCCTGCGCATCGCGTAGCGGCGTGCCCCACTCCTGGTCGTGATAAGCCATGTACAGCGGATCTTCGGAACACCAAAAGCAGCGTGGCATAAGGCTCCAGGGGGCGTGCGCAGCAATGAATCGGGTATACTCCCGCTCTTTAAATCGCAGCCCAAGAAACAGGTGAATTTCGTGAGCCAGCCTACGCCAGCCGTGCGTACCTTCCAAGACTTGATCCTCGCCCTCCAGCAATACTGGGCCGAGCAAGGTTGTGTGGTACTTCAGCCCTACGATATGGAAGTAGGCGCCGGCACTTTCCACACTGCTACATTCCTGCGTGCCATTGGCCCGGAAACCTGGAACGCCGCTTATGTGCAGCCCAGTCGTCGCCCGACTGACGGCCGCTACGGCGAAAACCCGAACCGTCTGCAGCACTATTACCAGTTCCAGGTGGTGTTGAAGCCGAACCCGGACAACTTCCAGGAACTGTACCTGGGCTCCCTCAAGCACGTAGGCCTGGACCCGTTGGTCCACGACATTCGCTTTGTCGAAGACAACTGGGAATCGCCGACCCTCGGCGCCTGGGGTCTGGGCTGGGAAGTCTGGCTCAACGGCATGGAGGTGACGCAGTTCACTTACTTCCAGCAAGCGGGCGGCATCGAATGCTACCCGGTGACCGGTGAGATCACTTACGGCCTGGAACGTCTGGCCATGTACCTGCAAGGCGTGGACTCGGTCTACGACCTGGTCTGGGCTGACGGCCCGATGGGCAAAGTGACCTATGGCGACGTGTTCCACCAGAACGAAGTGGAGCAGTCGACCTACAACTTCGAACACGCCAACGTCGAGAAGCTGTTCGAGCTGTTCGATTTTTACGAAAGCGAAGCCAAGCGCCTGATCGAACTCGACCAGCCGCTGCCGTTGCCAAGCTACGAAATGGTGTTGAAGGCCTCCCATACTTTCAACCTGCTGGATGCGCGCCGGGCGATTTCCGTGACCGCGCGCCAGCAATACATTCTGCGTGTTCGCACCCTGGCGCGTTCCGTTGCGCAAGCCTACCTGCTGGCTCGCGCCAAGCTGGGCTTCCCGATGGCGACCCCGGACCTGCGTGATGAAGTACTGGCCAAGCTGGAGGCTGCACAATGAGTGCTCTGGATTTTCTGGTTGAACTGGGCACTGAAGAACTGCCACCCAAAGCCCTGAACACCCTGGCCGAGGCGTTCCTCGCCGGTATCGACAAGGGCCTGCAAGCTGCCGGCCTGAACTACGAGACCAAAACCGTTTACGCCGCGCCACGTCGCCTGGCGGTGCTGATCACGTCGCTGGCCACCCAGCAACCGGATCGCAGCATTAACCTCGATGGTCCGCCACGTCAGGCTGCATTCGATGCTGAAGGCAACCCGACTCAAGCGGCACTGGGTTTTGCCAAGAAATGCGGCGTCGATCTGAGCGAAATCGATCAGAGTGGCCCGAAACTGCGTTACAGCCAAAGCATCGCCGGCAAACCGACCTCGAGCCTGCTGCCCACCATCGTTGAAGATTCGCTGAACGACCTGCCAATCCCGAAACGCATGCGTTGGGGCGCTCGCAAGGAAGAATTCGTTCGTCCGACCCAATGGCTGGTGATGCTGCTCGGTGATCAGGTCATCGACTGCACCATCCTCGCGCAGAAGGCTGGCCGTGATTCCCGTGGTCACCGCTTCCACCACCCGGAAAACGTGCGCATCACCTCGCCGGCCAATTACCTGGCCGACTTGCGTGCCGCTTATGTGTTGGCCGATGCCAACGAGCGTCGCGACATCATCAGCAAGCGCACCGAAGAACTGGCCACCCGTCAGGAAGGCACGGCGATTGTTCCGCCGGCGCTGCTCGACGAAGTGACCGCGCTGGTTGAATGGCCAGTGCCGCTGGTGTGCTCCTTCGAAGAGCGTTTCCTCGACGTGCCGCAAGAAGCGCTGATCACCACCATGCAGGACAACCAGAAGTACTTCTGCCTGCTGGATGCCGACGGCAAGTTGCTGCCACGTTTCATTACCGTGGCCAACATCGAAAGCAAAGACCCGCAGCAGATCATCGCCGGTAACGAGAAAGTGGTTCGCCCACGCCTGACCGACGCCGAGTTCTTCTTCAAGCAAGACAAGAAGCAGAAACTCGAAGACTTCAACCTGCGCCTGCAAAACGTGGTGTTCCAGGAAAAACTCGGCAGCGTCTACGACAAGGCCGAGCGCGTTTCCAAACTGGCTGCGTTCATCGCGCAACGCATTGGCGGCAACGCGGCATGGGCATCCCGTGCCGGCCTGCTGTCCAAGTGCGACCTGTCGACCGAGATGGTCGGTGAGTTCCCGGAGATGCAAGGTGTCGCCGGTTACTACTACGCCCTCAACGACGGCGAGCCGGAAGAAGTCGCCCTGGCGCTGAACGAGCAGTACATGCCGCGCGGTGCTGGCGCGGAACTGCCGACTACCCTGACTGGTGCGGCTGTGGCCATCGCCGACAAGCTCGACACGCTGGTGGGCATTTTCGGTATCGGCATGCTGCCAACCGGCAGCAAAGACCCGTATGCCCTGCGCCGTGCAGCGCTGGGAGTGTTGCGCATCCTGATCGACAAGAAGCTTGAGCTCGACCTGAACGACGCCGTGGCCTTCGCCGTGAATGCGTTCGGTACCAAGGTCAAGGCGGCCGGCCTGAACGACGCCGTGCTGGAGTTCATCTTCGACCGTCTGCGTGCCCGTTACGAAGACGAAGGTGTCGACGTGGCCACTTACCTGTCGGTTCGTGCCCTGAAGCCGGGTTCGGCGCTGGACTTCGATCAGCGCGTACAAGCCGTAGAGGCTTTCCGCAAATTGCCGGAAGCCGCTGCCCTGGCGGCCGTGAACAAGCGCGTATCAAACTTGCTGAGCAAGGTCGAAGGCTCCGTTCCAACGGTGGTTGAAGCCAAATACTTCGACAATGCCAACGAGTTCTCCCTGTACTCGGCGATCCAGCAGGCTGACCAGGCCGTCCAGCCAATGGCTGCCGCGCGTCAGTACAGCGAATCTCTGGCCCGCCTGGCGGCTTTGCGCGAGCCGGTGGATGCGTTTTTCGAAGCGGTCATGGTCAACGCGGAAGACGCCAAGGTTCGCGCCAACCGTTACGCCTTGCTGGCGCGTCTGCGTGGTCTGTTCCTCGGCGTCGCTGATATTTCGCTGCTGAGCTAAGGGGTTGCTGTTGAAACTGCTGATTCTCGATCGCGACGGGGTGATCAACTACGACTCCGACGCTTACATCAAGTCGGTGGAGGAGTGGATTCCACTCCCCGGTGCGATCGAAGCCATCGCGCAGTTGAGCAAGGCCGGCTGGACGGTAGCGGTCGCTACCAACCAGTCGGGCATCGCTCGCGGCTATTACGACATTGCCACCCTGAACGCCATGCACGAGCGCTTGCGCTCGCTGGTGGCGGAGCAGGGCGGTGAAGTCGGGCTGATCATCTATTGCCCGCACGGGCCGGACGAAGGCTGCGATTGCCGCAAGCCGAAACCCGGGATGTTGAAAACCATCGCTGGGCATTACAACGTGTCGCTGACCAATCTATGGTTCGTTGGCGACAGCCTTGGTGACCTGGAAGCCGCCAAAGCCGTCGATTCACAGCCAGTTTTGGTAAAGACCGGGAAAGGCGAAAAGACGTTGGGCAAGGTCCTGCCGTCAGGCACCTTGATTTTTGACGATCTAGCGGCGATTGCCGCAGAACTTATCCACAATTAAAGTGCTTCGATTGTTCCGATTAAGGACTGATCGGAAGTGCGCTTATAGACGGGCAGAGCCCGCACGGTAAACGTCACCATGTCGATACTGCAGGCCATCAGAACCTTCCTCTTTTACCTTCTGCTGGGCACCACCTCGTTGCTCTGGTGCAGCCTGAGCTTTTTTATCGCGCCGTTTCTGCCGTTCAAGGCGCGTTATCGCTTCATCAACGTGTACTGGTGCCGCTGCGCTTTGTGGCTGAGCAAAGTATTTCTGGGCATCAGCTACGAAGTGAAGGGTGCCGAGAACGTACCTGATCAACCCTGCGTGATTCAATCAAACCACCAGAGCACCTGGGAGACGTTCTTTCTCTCCGCTTACTTCGAACCGTTGAGCCAGGTGCTCAAGCGTTCATTGCTGTATGTACCGTTCTTCGGCTGGGCCATGGCCATGCTGCGACCGATCGCCATTGACCGCGACAACCCAAAAGCCGCGCTCAAGCATGTGGCGAAGAAGGGTCATGAACTGCTGAAGGATGGCGTCTGGGTGCTGATCTTCCCTGAGGGGACTCGCGTTCCTTTCGGCACTATTGGCAAGTTCTCGCGCGGTGGCACCGCGTTGGCCGTCAATGCCGCGCTTCCGGTACTGCCGATTGCGCACAATGCCGGCAAGTTCTGGCCAAAAACCGGTTGGAAGAAGAAGCAGGGTGTCATCACCGTGATCATCGGCGCACCGATGTATGCCGAGGGTAGCGGGCCTCGCGCCATTGCCGATCTGAACGACCGGGTGCAAGCCTGGAACGAGCAGATGCAGAGGGAAATGGGCTCGCTGCCGGCCACCCCGGCGGCACCTACCGCCAGTGATCAAGTGGCTGTCTGAGATTCTGTGGATAACCTGTGTACCGTTTTCTCGAAATATAGCGTATTTGTTTTTCAAGATGTTGATTTATATACATATTTCTTAAACACATAAAACGCCGAAAATGGTGCATAAGTTTTTTCAGGGCGCAAAAAAACCGGCTGATATAGCCGGTTTTTTTATGCCCGCCGTTTGCGGTTTTCCACTCTATGGGCTATTGCGGTGCTACTCATTTTGAGCGTCTGGAGCAGGTCTTAACGTTTCATCTCCTGCACCGATTCATTTAGACTCGGCTATTGGCTCATAGGGCGTGCTACGCCCTATAACGGATGTCTAAATAGATTCTTATGAAAAAAATAATCGATACCCTTAGAAATCATTATTGGAAGAAATGGATTCGCAGGCATAAATGCAAAG
>NZ_JBFULH010000050.1:0-18747 GCF_056400445.1 Pseudomonas sp. P5_B2
CAACAGCGCCAGGCCCGTTCCGCGACCTGAATGGGCCAACTGACCCACCGTATGGCAGAGCGCATTGTGGCGAGGGGGCTTGCCCCCTCACCACAATGATTGGGTGTCACATGTAAAATTTAGAAACAAACTCCTCCCTCGTTGTTGGCTAAACTGGTCAAAATGCCCATTTTTGACCGCCACCCGAGTCGAGATCCCCATGCGAACCCACCTGCGTCTGGTCGCCCTGAGCGCCCTTCTCCTTTCCTCCCTGGCCCAGGCCGCCGACCTGATCCCCATCGAAGTCCACCGCGACGCCAACTGCGGCTGCTGCAAAAAATGGATCAGCCACCTCGAAGCGAACGGCTTCAAGGTTGAGGACCGTGTCGAAACCAACATGAGCGAATTCAAGCAACAACATGGCGTGCCGCCGCGTCTGGCGTCGTGCCATACCGCCTTGATCAACGGCAAATTTGTCGAAGGTCATGTCCCGGCAGACCAGGTGCTGGCCCTGAGCAAACGTGACGACCTGCTCGGTGTTGCCGCCCCCGGCATGCCCATGGGCTCGCCGGGAATGGAAATGGACGGCATGAGCGATGCCTACCAAGTGATCGGGCTGAAAAAGGACGGCACTGATGTGGTGGTGGCGGATTACCCCGCCCATTGATGTCCGGTGCTTACTTCGGGTTGTTCTTCGCCGCGTTCGGCGCCGCGACGCTGCTGCCATTGCAGTCCGAAGCGGTGCTGGTGGGGTTGTTGCTCAGCGACCAGTATTGGCTCTGGTCGCTGTTGGCCATCGCCACGCTGGGCAACGTACTCGGTTCGCTGGTGAACTGGTGGTTGGGACGCGGTCTCGAACGATTTCGCGACCGGCGCTGGTTCCCGGTCAGCCCTCGTCATCTGGAACAAGCGCGAAAGCATTATCAGCGCTACGGCCATTGGTCTTTACTGCTCAGCTGGGTGCCGATCATTGGTGACCCGCTGACACTGGTGGCCGGCGTCATGCGCGAACCCTTGGGACGATTCCTGCTGATCGTGACCCTGGCCAAGGGTGCTCGTTATGGCGTGCTGGCCCTGGTAACACTGGGCTGGATGGGTTGAACGATCATGCACGGCGATTGCCTGTGTTTAATGTCGCCCTAATCATGCCGATCCAGCATCGGTCGGTTTCCTACGGAGTTCACCCATGCCCCTTGCCTTGTCCCGCTGGTTGCCCAGCCTGTTGCTGGCCGCCGCTCTGCCCCTCGTCGCCCACGCCGAAGGGCCGGAATATGGCCCTGAACTACAGGGTTTCGACTACCCCTACACCGTCAAGCACTTTGCCTTTGAGTCCCAGGGCAAATCCTTGCAAATGGGTTACATGGACGTCGCCGCCCATGGCAAGGCGAACGGCCGCAGCGTCGTGTTGATGCATGGCAAGAATTTCTGCGGCGCGACTTGGGAGAGTTCGATCAAGGCCCTCAGCGAGGCCGGTTATCGAGTCATCGCCCCGGACCAGATCGGTTTCTGCACTTCCAGCAAACCCGACCACTATCAGTACAGCTTCCAGCAACTGGCGACCAACACCCAGCAGTTGCTCAAAGCCTTGGGCATCCAGAAAGCCAGCCTCCTCGGCCACTCCACCGGCGGCATGCTTGCCACCCGGTACGCGTTGCAATACCCCGAGCAAGTCGAACAACTGGCGCTGGTCAATCCCATTGGCCTGGAAGACTGGAAAGCCCTCGGCGTGCCCTACCGCACCGTCGATCAATGGTACGAGCGCGAGCTCAAACTCAACGCCGACGGCATCCGCACCTATGAACGCAACACCTATTACGGTGGTCGCTGGAAGCCCGAATTCGAGCGTTGGGTGGACATGTTGGCCGGTCTGAACAAAGGCCCGGGACATACCCAAGTCGCGTGGAACTCGGCGCTGATCTACGACATGATTTTCACTCAACCGGTGTTCTACGAATTCAAAGACCTGAAGATGCCGACGCTGTTGCTGATCGGGACCTCCGACACCACGGCCATCGGCAGTGACATTGCCTCGCCCGAGGTCAAGGCGAAGCTCGGTCACTACGACGTGCTTGGCAAGCAAGTGGCCCAACTGATTCCGCAGTCGACCCTCGTCGAATTCCCCGGCATGGGCCACGCGCCGCAAATGGAAGAACCGGCGCAATTCCACAAGGCCTTGCTCGACTGGCTGAACAAGACCAACCCCGTTCATTGATGAGGTAAGGCTGATGGCGGTGCAGATTGCGGTGATTGATGACTGGCAGGACGTCGCGCGCGACGTGGTGGACTGGTCAGTGCTGGACAGCGTTGGCGAGGTCAGTTTTGTGCACGACTACCCGGCCGACAACGAAACCCTGGCCAAACGCCTGGGCGGCTTTGAGGTGATCTGCGTGATGCGTGAACGCACCCGGTTCGATGAGGACCTGTTGCGCCGGTTACCGAACCTCAAGCTGCTGGTCACTGGCGGGATGCGCAACGCGGCGCTGGACTTCAAAGCGGCCGCGGCGTTGGGGATTCAGGTCTGCGGCACTGACAGTTACAAGCACGCCGCACCCGAACTGACCTGGGCACTGATCATGGCCGCCACCCGCAACCTCGTGGTCGAAGCCAACGCCTTGCGCGCCGGACAATGGCAGCAAGGGCTCGGCGGTGATCTGCATGGCAAGACACTGGCCATTCTGGGGTTGGGCAGCATCGGCAAACGCGTCGCGCAGTTCGGGCAAGTGTTCGGTATGCGGGTGATTGCCTGGAGCGAGAACCTGACCAGCGACGCGGCTGCCGAAGTTGGCGTGACCTATGTCAGCAAGCAGGCACTGTTCGAACAGGCCGACGTGCTGTCCGTGCACCTGGTGCTCAGTGATCGCAGCCGTGGACTGGTCGACGCCGAGGCGCTGGACTGGATGAAACCCACGGCGCTGCTGGTCAATACCGCCCGTGGACCGATTGTGGATGAGGCGGCGCTGATCAAGGCGTTGCAGAAGAATCGCTTGGCCGGGGCGGCGCTGGATGTGTTTGAAGTGGAGCCATTGCCTGAACATCACCCCTTCAGGACGCTGGAGAATGTGTTAGCGACGCCGCATGTCGGGTATGTGAGCCACCAAAACTATCAGCTGTTCTTTTCGCAGATGATCGAAGACATTCAGGCGTGGTCGATGGGTAAGCCGATTCGGGTTCTCACTTAAGATCGAGTCATATTCATCGCGGGCAAGTCCGCTCCCACAAGGTATGCGCAAACCCCGTGGGAGCTGGCTTGCCCGCGATGGGGCCATCAAACACCCCCACCCATCCGACCAATCGCACCGCAACAGTGCAACCTCACCTCCTAAACCGCCCACTTTTGTGACTAGACAGTCCTCTTTTGACCCGCAACCAAAAATAAACCTGCACTTCGTCGGTGCGGTCACCCCTTTGACACACGGTTCTTTTACCCTCTGAAAACCGATTGTCGAACAATTTCACCAGATGACCGCCCCGCTCTAGGATCTGKCCTAGACTCATTTTCGCGAGGTAAAACCGGTTGGTCATCTGGCGGTAAAAAACTCGAAACTTTCGGTCCTGACCATGGGTCAGGTTAAAGGTAGGGTCAACGCGACTGGTGCATTCCTTGCAACGGCCCTTCCACCCATCCGCTTCACCGCATTGGGCAGTATTTGCTACCGATGCGTGCGCGTTTGCGCATGGCCACAGGATTTGGCCCCACCGTTTGTGCCAGACCTAAGCATTAGATCAACACCACGGGAGATTCATATGATAAGTGCGGCTTTAGATATTCAGGGAGAGCGTGCTCATCAGCAGGTCGGCGAATCGAGCGTCGTCAATGCACCGAGTGCGCAATCGATCAGCGTCCCTGGCACCAAGACGCTGACACCGGCTGCCAGTCAGAATCCGAATAGAAAGAAAGTGTTGTTTGTCACCTCCGAGATTGCCGATCTGGTGAAAACCGGAGGTCTGGGCGACGTTTCCGCCGCGCTGCCACGCGCCATGTCGCACCTGCACGATGTGCGGGTCCTCATCCCCGGCTATCCGCAAGTGCTGCACAGCGAAAACCCGATCCACATCATTGGTGAACTGGGTGGGCACGCCGCACTGCCGCCCTGCAAGATCGGGCGCATGGACATGCCGGACGGTCTGGTCATTTATGTGTTGATCTGCCCTGAGCTCTACGAGCGCGAAGGCTCGCCTTACGGTGCCAACAATGGCCGCGACTGGCCGGACAACCATATTCGCTTTGCCCGCCTGGGTCTCGCCGCCGCGGATATCGCCGCCAATCTTGCACAAATTCACTGGTGCCCGGATCTGGTGCATGCCCATGACTGGCCCGCGGGCCTGGCGCCTGCCTACATGCACTGGCGTGGGCAGCGCACTCCAACCTTGTTCACCATTCATAACCTGGCCTACCAAGGCGTGACCAGCCTCGGCTCGTGCCCCGAACTGGGCATCCCCGCGCACGCCCTGCAGCAGGAAGGCATGGAGTTCTACGGCAAGATGTCGTTTCTCAAGGCCGGCATGGCCTATTCGAGCCACATCACCACCGTCAGCGCCACCTATGCCCAGGAAATCACCACGCCGGCCTTTGGCTGTGGCCTCGACGGTTTTCTCGCCGCCAAGACCCAGCAAGGCTTGCTCAGCGGCATTCCCAACGGCATTGATGAAAGCTGGRATGCGGCCACGGACACGCACCTGTTCCGCCCCTTCAGCATCGGTGACTGGGACGGCAAAGCGGTCAACGCTGCGCATGTACGCGAACTGTTCGGCCTGGACAATTCCGAAGGTCCGCTGTTTGCCGTTGTTTCACGTCTGGTCTATCAGAAAGGCCTGGATCTGACCGAAGCGGTCTCCGAATACATCGTCAAATGCGGCGGCCAGATTGCGATCATCGGCCGTGGCGAGCCGGAAGAAGAACAAGCCATGCGTGAACTGGCCCTGCGTTTTCCCGGGCAGATCGGCGTGCGCATCGGCTTCAACGAAACTGATGCCCGACGCATGTTTGCAGGCAGCGATTTCCTGCTGATGCCCTCGCGTTATGAACCCTGCGGCCTGAGTCAGATGTACGCCCAGCGCTTCGGTTCACTGCCGGTGGCACGCAATACCGGCGGCCTGGCCGACACCATTGAAAACGGCGTGACCGGTTTCCTCTTCGATGAATCCACCGTCGAGAGTTACCAGGAAGCCCTGAGCCGTGCGTTCAAGGTGTTCGCCTTCCCCGACCTGCTCCACGCCATGCGGTGCCGGGCCATGGCTGCGCCGTTCAACTGGTGCAAGGCAGTGGAACCCTACGCCGAACTCTATGAACAGCTTGTGGCCAAGTCGTTGGGCAAATCGGGCCGACAGTAAGAGGTTTTCAACGATGCCGTTACGGACCCTTGAGACCTGGCCCCACGGCGCAATCATGCTGGACGCAGAACACACGCGTTTTGCCTTGTGGGCGCCTGATGCGTTTTACGTCAGTGTCGAACTGGAAAATGGACAATCCCTGCCGTTGCTGCCTCAGGCTGACGGCTGGTTCGTGATCAAGACCCGCTGCCCCGCGGGCACCCGTTACCGCTATAACATCGATGGCGAGCTGGAGGTGCCGGACCCGGCCTCCCGCGCCCAAGCCGGCGACATCGGCGGCCACAGCGTGGTGGTCGATCCGCTGGCCTATCGATGGAAACACAACACTTGGCACGGTCGGCCATGGAGCGAGGCGATCATCTACGAATTGCACGTCGGTGTGCTCGGCGGTTTCAATGCCGTCGAGCAACACCTGTCGCGCCTCGTCGAACTCGGCATCACGGCGATAGAACTGATGCCGTTGGCGCAATTCCCCGGTGAGCGCAATTGGGGTTACGACGGTGTCTTGCCTTACGCCCCCCAGGCCTCCTATGGCTCACCCGAACAACTCAAACACCTGATCGACACCGCCCACGGCCTCGGCCTGGCGGTGATTCTCGACGTGGTTTACAACCACTTCGGTCCGGATGGCAATTACCTGCACCACTACGCCAAAGGCTTTTTCCGCGAAGACAAGCACACGCCGTGGGGCGCTGCCATCGACTTCCGGCAACGCGAGGTGCGGGATTTCTTCATCGACAATGCGTTGATGTGGCTACTGGAATATCGCTTTGACGGATTGCGCCTGGATGCAGTGCATGCCATCGAAAGCCCGGACTTCCTTGAAGAACTGGCCCAACGGGTTCGCCAGCAAACCGAGCCCACACGTCATGTGTGGCTGATGGTGGAAAACGAACACAATGAAGCCAAACTGCTGCAACAAGGCTTCGATGCGCAGTGGAACGATGACGGTCACAACGCCCTGCATGTGTTGCTGACCGGCGAAACCGACGCCTACTACGCCGATTACGCCGAACAGACCACCAAACAACTCGCTCGCTGCCTGAGCCAGGGGTTTGTGTTCCAGGGCCATATCACCCGCCACGGCACACCGCGAGGTGAGCCCAGTGGTCATTTGCCGCCGACCGCCTTCGTGCTGTTTCTGCAAAACCATGACCAGATCGGCAACCGTGCGTTAGGCGAACGCCTGCATCAACTGACCCATCCTGATGCGCTTTACGCCGCCACCGCATTACTGCTGATGTCGCCGATGATCCCGCTGATGTTCATGGGCGATGAATTCGCAGCGCAGGCCCCGTTTCTGTTTTTCACCAGCCACCACGGTGAACTCGCAGAATTGGTGCGCGAAGGTCGACGCAACGAGTTCGCGGCCTTCAGTGCCTTTGCCGATCCCCACAAGCGTGAACAAATTCCCGACCCCAATGCGCTCCAAACCTTCGAAGCCTCGCAACCGAAGCGCAGCGCCAGTGCGCTGCCGGGCATTCATGATTTGTATCGCCGCCTGTTGCAACTGCGCCACGAGCACCTCATCCCGCGTCTGCCCGGCACCCAGGCATTGGGCGCCGACGTGCTCGGGCACGCAGCGGTGAGTGCACGATGGCGGCTAGGAGATGGTAGCGAGCTGCGCATTGACCTGAACCTCAGCGAYACGCCGGTGGTCCACACCCCTGAGGCCGAAACATGCTTGCTGTTCGAACACCCGCCCCACGCAGCCGACCTGTTACGCCAGGGCAAACTCGCCCCATATTGCGCGCTGGTCAGCCTCACGGCCGCAGCACCTTTGCTACCCTCGGATGGAGAGCGCCCATGAGCGATGCGCAACTTGAAATACTGGCCAGCCGCGCAGGCCTGGCCGTCGATTGGATCGACGCCAATGGTCGCGCACAGAAAGTCGACCCGTCCGTGTTACGCGCCGTGCTTACGGGCCTCGGTCACCCGGCCGGCAGCGCCCAGGAAATCGATGCAAGCCTGTTGGAGTTGCAAGCTGTCCAGCAGACTCACCGCCTGCCGCCACTGATGACGGTCGACGTCGGTGTCGGCCTCGATCTGGCACGTTACTTTGAGCCCGAAACAGCTTGCGATATTCATCTCGAAGATGGATCGAGGATCAGCCTGAAGCTCGACGCACATGCCGTGCTGCCGGGACTGATTCCGGTCGGCTACCAGCATGCCAGCATTGACGGCCAATCCTTCACCCTCGCGGTGGCGCCCGAACGTTGCTACAGCGTGGGTGACGCCGTCGACAACCCGATCCCGCGCACCTGGGGCCTGAGCGTCCAGCTGTACTCGTTGCGGCGTGCCGGCGATGGTGGTTTCGGTGATACCCAGGCGCTGGAAGACCTCGCGCGGGTTGCCGGCGAACGCGGCGCCGAAGCGTTGGCGATCAGTCCGTTGCACGCGATGTTCGGCAGCGACACCCAGCGCTACAGTCCGTACTCGCCCTCCAGCCGTTTGTTTCTCAACAGCCTGTACGCCGCGCCCGGTGCCATCCTCGGTGAGCGGGCGATGCGCGCGGCAATTGACGCCACCGGGCTCGCCGCCGAACTGCAACAGCTCGAAGAACGCCCGCTGATTGACTGGCCCGTGGCCGCGCACGCCAAACACCGCATTTTGCAGGCGTTGTACCAGGGCTTTGTTCAGGGCGAACACCCGTTGCACGAAGATTTCAGCAGTTTTCGCCATGCCTCGGGCGAAGCACTGGAAAATCACTGTCGCTTCGAGGCCCTACAAGAAGTCCGCTCCGCCAAGGGTGAAAGCCTCGACTGGCGCGAATGGCCCGAACAGTGGCGCGACCCGCGCAGCATTGCTCTTGCCGAGTTCGCTGAAGAAAACGCTACACGCATTGGCTTCTTCGCCTTCTGCCAATGGCTGATCACCCGTTGCCTGGAGCGTGCGCAAACCGCCGCCCGCGGTGCCGGCATGAGCATCGGCCTGATCGCCGACCTTGCCGTCGGTGCCGACGGTGGCGGCAGTCAAGCCTGGAGCCGCCAGGACGAATTACTCGCCTCACTGACAGTGGGTGCGCCGCCGGACATCCTCAACCGCACCGGCCAGGGTTGGGGCATTTCCGCGTTTTCGCCCGAAGGTCTGGTGCGCAACGGGTTTCGCGCGTTTATCGAAATGCTGCGCGCCAATTTCGCCCACGCAGGCGGCCTGCGGATCGACCACATCATGGGCCTGCAACGGCTGTGGGTGATCCCCAATGGCGCGTCTCCCCGGGATGGCGCGTACCTTTATTACCCGGTCGACGATTTACTGCGCTTGCTGACGCTCGAATCCCATCGGCATCAAGCGATTGTGCTGGGCGAAGACCTCGGCACTGTACCGGAAGGCCTGCAGGAAAAACTCATCGCCCGCTCGATCCTCGGCATGCGCGTGTTGCTGTTTGAACAGGACAACGCCCACTTCAAGCCCATCCTCGACTGGCCGGACAACGCGCTGGCAACCACCAGCACCCATGACTTGCCGACACTCAATGGCTGGTGGCATGGGCGCGACATCGACTGGAACGCCCGGCTCAGCTTGATAGACGCCAGCGGTGAAATCGAATGGCGCCATCACCGCGAGCGCGAACGTGAAGGCCTGCGTCGGGTGTTGGGCGAAGACCCTCAGAACTTTCGCGAGGAGTCCCACGAAACCGATCAGGTGCTCGACGCCAGCGTCCGGTTCCTCGGGCATACCCGCGCACCCTTGGTGTTGCTGCCACTGGAAGATGCCTTGGGCATCGAACAGCAGGCCAACCTGCCCGGCACCATCGACACCCACCCCAACTGGTCACGGCGCCTGCCCGGCGACAGCGAAGCCCTGCTCGATGACCCTGACGCGGCCCGACGCTTGGAACTGCTCGCCTGCGCACGGCTTCAGGCGGGCGAGCGTGACCAATGACGGCGCCGTTTATCCAACCGCCGCGGGCGACCCTGCGGCTGCAATTTCATAAAGGCTTCACCCTGGATCAAGCGGTGCCACTGGTGCCGTATTTCGCCCGCCTTGGCATCAGTCACGTCTATGCCTCGCCGCTGCTGGCCGCCCGCGCCGGGTCCATGCATGGCTACGACGTAGTGGACCCGACCACGGTCAACCCCGAGCTGGGTGGTGAGGCCGCGTTGCACCGTTTGGTCAGTGCCCTGCGCGAACAGCGGATGGGCTTGATCCTCGACATCGTGTCCAACCACATGGCGGTCGGTGGCGCTGATAACCCTTGGTGGCTGGACTTACTGGAATGGGGGCGGTTGAGCCCGTTCGGTGAGTTCTTCGACATTCAATGGCACTCGCCTGACCCCTTGATGGAAGGTCAGTTGTTGCTGCCATTCCTGGGCAGCGACTACGGCATCGCGTTGCAGGACGGCACCCTGCCCTTGCGCTTAGATGCGCAGGACGGCAGCTTTTACGTGCAGCATTACGATCACCGCTTCCCGATCTGCCCGATGCACTATGGCGAACTGCTGCCCACGGACGGCGAACAGCTGAAGTCGCTGGCGGAGCGCTTCACCACGTTGAGTTACCAGACGGACGCGCACAGCCTCGCGGTACCGCTGAAAGCCGAACTGCGCGATCTGGCCAGCGATCCGGCACAACGCCAGTCCATCGAGCAACACTTGGGCAGTTACGACTCACTCACCCCGGACGGTTTCCAGCGCCTGCACAATCTGCTCGATCGCCAGAGTTATCGGCTGGCGAGTTGGCGCACGGCGGCGGACGACATTAACTGGCGGCGTTTTTTCGATGTCAACGAACTGGGCGGCTTGCGCGTCGAGCGTCCGGCCGTGTTCGAAGCAACCCATGCGAAAATCTTCGAACTGGTGGCGCAAGGGCTGGTGGACGGTTTGCGCATCGACCACATCGACGGCCTCGCCGATCCCCGTGGCTACTGCCGCAAACTGCGGCGCCGGGTCGATAGCCTGTCACCGGGCCGGCACCTGCCGATCTACGTCGAGAAGATCCTCGGTGAAGGCGAAACCCTGCACCGCGACTGGTCGGTGGACGGCACTACCGGTTACGAGTTCATGAACCAAGTGTCGCTGCTGCAACACGACCCGCAAGGCGCCCAGACCTTGGGCGAACTCTGGCAGCGCTTCAGCGAACGCCCTGCCGACTTCCGCCAGGAAGCGCAATTGGCACGTCAGCAGATCCTCAACGGCTCGTTGGCCGGCGATTTCGAAAGCGTTGCCCAGGCCTTGCTGCAAGTCGCCCGGGACGACCTGATGACCCGTGACCTCACCCTCGGTGCGATCCGCCGGGCGTTGCAGGAATTGATCGTGCACTTCCCGGTGTACCGCACGTATATCAGCCCCCATGGCCGCTCCAAGGAAGACGATGTGTTTTTCCAGCAGGCCATGGAGGGTGCGCGGCAAACCCTCAGCGAAGCTGATTGGCCGGTACTCGATTGCCTGGCCGGCTGGCTCGGCGGCGAGCCTTGGCGCAAACGCCCGGTGGGGCGCCAGCGCAAGATCCTCAAGCATGCCTGCGTGCGCTTTCAGCAACTGACCTCGCCGGCCGCCGCCAAAGCGGTCGAAGACACCGCGTTCTATCGCTCGGCGGTGTTGCTGTCGCGCA
The DNA here is from genome assembly GCF_056400445.1 of Pseudomonas sp. P5_B2. Taxonomy (NCBI): domain Bacteria; kingdom Pseudomonadati; phylum Pseudomonadota; class Gammaproteobacteria; order Pseudomonadales; family Pseudomonadaceae; genus Pseudomonas; species Pseudomonas sp. P5_B2. The sequence goes on from NZ_JBFULH010000050.1 coordinate 10,864, forward strand.
ATGACGTCGGCTTCAGCACCGAACAGTTCAGCGCCCCGGTGTCGGACTTTCATGCCGCCTGCGCCAATCGCCTGGCCGAATTCCCGGGCAACCTGCTTGCGACCGCCACCCATGACCACAAACGCGGCGAAGACACGCGCGCACGCTTGGCCGTGCTGAGCGAACGCAGCGCCTGGTATGCCGATCAGATTCCGCTCTGGAGAACCCTCGCCCGACCGCTGCGTGACGACGACCTCATGCCGACGGCGGGCGATGAGTTGATCCTGTACCAGGCGATCCTCGGCAGTTGGCCGCTGAACCTGCACAGCGATGATCAGCCTGCGCTTGAGGACTACGCCAAACGCCTCTGGCAGTGGCAACAAAAAGCCCTGCGTGAAGCCAAGCTGCAAAGCAGTTGGAGCGCGCCGAACGAGCCCTATGAACACGCCATGCAGGTGTTTATCGAACGTCTGTTTTCGGCCCCCGAAGGTGAACTGCTGCGCACAATCCTCGGCAAAGCGGTTCAGGCCATCGCTGCCCCCGGCGCCATCAATGGATTGGCGCAAACCTTGCTGAGAATGACCGTGCCCGGGGTGCCGGACCTCTATCAGGGCGACGACTTCTGGGACTTCAGCCTGGTGGATCCGGACAACCGCCGGCCGGTGGATTACGCCAGCCGTCAACGGGCACTTCAAGCCACACCGGACGTGCTCGAACTATTGGCGAACTGGCGTGACGGGCGCATCAAGCAGACGCTGATCGCCGAGGTGCTGAACCTGCGGGCCGAACATGCCGAACTGTTTTCGCGAGGGACGTATCAAGCCCTTGAAGTGCTCGGCAGCCAAGCCCATCGGGTGCTGGCCTTTGCTCGCTCGCTGGAAGGTAAACGCGCCATCGTGATCGTACCGATACGTTGCGCCGAGCTGCAAACAACCGATTTGCAAAAAACCGATCTGCAAAAAAACGGTGCCGAACCAAGGATAGATGCCCAGCAGTGGGGCGATACACGGGTCAAATTACCGTTCGCCGCCTCTGACGAAAATCTGAAGGGACTTTTTTCCAGCGTCGCAGTCACACAACACAGGGAGCTGAACATCAGCGCTGCGCTGGGGATTGTCCCGGTCAATCTCTTTATCCAACACTTTACCCAAGCTTGAGTTCAGTTCAGGAGCATTGCGATGAGTACCGACGATAAACGCGTTCGCGAATTTGCCTATCAGATCTGGGAATCCGAGGGCAAACCGGAGGGCCAAGAAGCCCGGCACTGGGAAATGGCCCGCAAGCTGGCCGAAGCGGAAGCCCTGGCGCCGAAAAAACCAGCGAAAGCCAGCACCACTAAACCTGCGGCCGGCAAGGCCAATGGTGCCCTCGACAGTAAAGGCAGCGAAACCAAACCCAAAGCCAAGGCCAAGCCTGCTGCGGCGTCGAAAGTGATTCCGCCGGGGGAAAAAGCCGTCGAGAAAAAGCCTCGCGCGGCGAAAAAGCCACCGACCACCTGACGTCATAAACGATTTGTATTGATCAATGACGTGGCGAGTTCGCTCGCCACTGGGGCTCGTTCGCCCTTGAAAAACCACGATCCCCACTGCAGGAGCACCTATGACCACGCCAAAGAAAGCCGCGCCAGAACCTCACGCCGAGGCTTCGCGAATCCGTGAAGGCTTGCCCTTCCCGCTGGGCGCGACCTGGGATGGCCTAGGGGTCAACTTCGCCTTGTTTTCTGCCAACGCCACCAAGGTCGAACTGTGCATCTTCGATGACTCGGGCGAGGTGGAACTGGAACGGATCGAGCTACCCGAATACACCGACGAGATCTACCACGGCTACTTGCCCGATGCCCATCCAGGCCTGATCTACGGCTATCGCGTCTATGGCCCGTACGACCCGGCCAACGGTCATCGCTTCAACCACAACAAACTGCTGATCGACCCCTACGCCAAACAACTGGTCGGTGAGTTGAAATGGTCCGAAGCGCTGTTCGGCTACACCATCGGCCACCCCGATGCCGACCTCAGTTTCGATGAGCGCGACAGCGCGCCCTTCGTGCCCAAATGCAAAGTCATCGACCCGGCGCACACCTGGGGTCACGACCATCGCGTCAGCGTGCCATGGGACAAAACCATCATCTATGAAACCCACGTACGCGGCATCAGCATGCGCCACCCTTCCGTTCCCGAGAATGTGCGCGGCACGTTTGCCGGGTTGATGGTGGATGACGTGCTGGAACACATCCGCAAACTCGGGGTGTCGTCGGTTGAATTGCTGCCGATCCACGCGTTCGTCAACGATCAGCATTTGCTGCACAAGGGCATGACCAATTATTGGGGCTACAACAGCATCGCGTTCTTCGCTCCGGACCCGCGCTACCTGGCCAGCGGCAAAATCGCCGAGTTCAAGGAAATGGTCGCGCACCTGCACGAGGCCGATCTGGAAGTGATTCTCGACGTGGTCTACAACCACACGGCCGAGGGCAATGAACAAGGGCCGACCCTGTCCATGCGCGGCATCGACAACGCCTCCTACTACCGCTTGATGCCCGAGGACAAGCGCTTCTACATCAACGATTCCGGGACCGGCAACACCCTGGATTTGAGCCACCCTTGCGTGTTGCAAATGGTCACTGACTCCTTGCGTTATTGGGCTTCGGAAATGCACGTCGACGGTTTTCGCTTCGACCTGGCGACCATTCTCGGTCGCTACCACGACGGTTTTGATGAACGTCACAGCTTCCTCGTGGCCTGCCGTCAAGACCCGGTGCTGCGTCAGGTGAAGATGATTGCCGAACCGTGGGACTGCGGCCCCGGCGGATATCAAGTCGGCAACTTTCCCCCAGGCTGGGTGGAATGGAACGACAAATTCCGCGACACCGTGCGCGCGTTCTGGAAAGGAGACGACGGCCAACTCGCCGATTTCGCCAGCCGCATGACCGCCTCCGGCGAGATGTTCGACCAGCGTGGCCGGCGTCCTTATGCTTCCTTGAATTTCATTACCGCCCACGACGGTTTCACCCTCAATGACCTGGTGTCGTACAACGACAAGCACAACGAAGCCAACGACGAGAACAATCAAGACGGCAGCAACAACAACCTGTCCTGGAACCACGGCGTCGAAGGCCCGACCGACGATCCCGAAATCAACGAATTGCGCCAGCGGCAAATGCGCAACTTCTTCGCCACGCTGCTGCTGTCCCAAGGCACGCCGATGCTGGTGGCCGGCGACGAATTCGCACGCACTCAGGAAGGCAACAACAACGCCTATTGCCAGGACAGCGAGATCGGTTGGGTCAACTGGGACTTGAGCGAAGACGGCAAGGCCCTGCTCAAGTTCGTCAAACGCCTGATCAAGTTGCGACTGACGTACCCGGTCCTGCGTCGCGGGCGCTTCGTGGTGGGTAATTACAACGAGGACATCGGGGTCAAGGACGTGAGCTGGCTCGCGCCGGATGGCACTGAAATGTCCCAGGAGCAATGGGGCGAAGGCCACGGTCGTTGCCTTGGCATATTGCTCGACGGCCGCGCCCAGGAAACCGGGATCCGCCGAAAGGGTGCGGACGCGACGTTATTGCTGGTGGTCAACGCCCACCACGACATCGTCAACTTCACGCTGCCGGAAGTGCCCGATGGCGGACACTGGACCTGCATGATCGACACCAATCAACCGTCGATTCGCGGTCAGGAACGCTTCGAATTCGGTCACGAATACTCGGTGACCGGCCGTTCGCTGCTGCTGTTCGAATTGCAGCATGAGGAAGACGAGTGAAATGGACCTTCAGGCGTTTCTCACTCGCCAGCCAGCGGAATACGCCGACACTCAGGCGCTAGGCCGTTGCCTGCGGGCGCTGGTGGAGGCCGGGCTGGATCAGCTTCCACTGCCCGGAAGCGGCCGGACGCTGGAGCGCTTCCAGCGTTTGGCGCAGGTCGGGGGGCATGATTTGGGCCTGTGCAAACTGTACGAAGGCCACACCGATGCGCTGGCCATCATGGCGCAACTCGACGCCTCTCCACTACCCGGCAGCACTTGGGGCATGTGGGCCTCCGAGCCGCCGAACGCGCGGGTGCGGGTCAGTCAGCAAGGCGCTCGGGTAACGCTGGACGGGCGTAAAGCCTGGTGCTCGGGCGCGACGGTGTTGAGCCATGCCCTGCTCACCGCGTGGGATGAACAGGACCGCCAGCAGTTGGTTGCGGTGGTCTTGGATCAACCCGGTGTCAGCGTGACGGATCAGGGCTGGCAAGCAGTCGGCATGGCCGCCACTGGCAGCGTCGACGTGCTGTTCGAGAGCGCTCAAGCTCAAGTCATTGGCCTTCCCGGCGAGTACTTGCAACGACCGGGTTTCTGGCAAGGTGGAATCGGCATTGCCGCCTGTTGGTACGGCGCGGCCCACAGCCTCGGCGAACGCCTGCGCACTCACTGCGCGCAACATGAAGAACCGCATGCCCTCGCTCATCTCGGCGCGGTTGATTGTGCGCTGCACGCTGCGATGCAGGTGTTACGTGCCAGCGCCGAATCCATCGATAGTTCGCCGCAAGACAACGCCCAATTGCTCGCCCGTCGTGCCCGGGCGGTGGTCGAACACGCTGCCGAACAGGTGATCCTGCACGTCGGCCATGCCCTCGGTGCCGGTCCTTATTGCAAGGATCGCCAGTTCGCCCGATTGATTGCCGACCTGCCGGTGTTCCTGCGCCAAAGCCATGCCGAGCGGGATCTCGCCGCGCTGGGCAAACTGGCCCTGGAAGGGACATGGACGTTATGAGAACCAATCCAATCGTCGGCCAGGGCACGCCCCTGCGCCTGTGGCAAACATCCCGTCATCTGGCGCAACTGCCGGAAATCGATATCCTCAGCCTGGTGCCCGAAGGCGCTCGCGCGGTAATCATCGCACCGCACCCGGATGACGAAGTCCTGGGCTGCGGTGGTTTCCTGCAATTGCTAGCGGCGGCAGGTCGAGCGTTGCAACTGATTTCAGTCACCGATGGCAGCGCCAGTCATCCCGGTTCAAAACGCTGGCCCGTGGAGCGTCTGAGCGCCGTGCGGCCGCAAGAATCGGTGGAAGCGTTACGCCGTCTAGGCTTGCCGCTGCACCGTTTGAAATGGCTGCGAGGCGGTTTCAGTGACAGTCAGGTCGCCGCGCGCGAAAGCGAATTGAGCGCGTTCATCGAACATCACCTGCGCCCCAACGATGTGGTGTTCACCACGTGGCGTGAAGACGGTCATTGCGATCATGAGGCCGTGGGGCGCGCCAGTGCTCTCGCCGCGAGTCGCATCGGCGCGACCCTGCATGAACTGCCCGTGTGGACCTGGCACTGGGCAACGCCGGAAGACGCTGGTGTACCTTGGCACCGGGCACGCAAAATCCGCCTGACCCCGCCGCTGATTGCACGCAAACGTCACGCGATCCACGCCTTCGCCAGCCAGTTGGAAGGTGATCCGCAGATCGGCTTGCCCCCCGTGCTGGCGCCCTTTGTGCTGGACCGACTGCTGCAGCCGTTTGAGGTGATTTTTCTATGAGCGTTGACGATCGCTATTTCGATGGCTTGTTTGCCGGCAACGATGATCCCTGGGCGTTTCGTCAACGCTGGTACGAACAGCGCAAACGCGCGATCACCCTCGCCGCCCTGCCGCGCCCGCATTACCGCGCAATCTTTGAGCCCGGCTGCGCCAACGGTGAATTGAGCTTTGAACTGGCCAGCCGCTGCGACCGCCTGCTGTGTTGCGACACCGCTACCGCAGCCGTTGCGTTGGCGCGCACTCGCCTCGGCCCGTTCGACCACGCCGAAGTCCGTCACGCTCGCCTGCCCGCCGAGTGGCCGGAGGAAAAGTTCGATCTGATCGTGCTCAGCGAAATCGGCTATTACCTCGATGCCGACGACTTGAAACACCTGATCCAACAGGCCGAACAGTCACTCGCCGCTGACGGTCAACTGTTGGCCTGCCACTGGCGCCCACCCATCGAAGGCTGTCCGTTGAACGCCCGGCAGGTTCACGACTTGCTCCACGAGCACTTGACGCTGGCCCGCCTGGTCCTGCACCTGGAAGCGGATTTTCTGCTGGAGCTCTGGAGTCGAGAACCTCGCTCTGTCGCTGCACTTGAGGGCCTGCGATGATTCGCATTCTGCACGCGGTGGTTTCGGCGACTGTTTACGGGATTTGGTACGAATTGGTTAAATAAATCGACTCAGATGAATCCCTCACGCGACGAATAGCGATACTTGAGCAATACTCTGTGCGCAACAATCCAGGTATGGAGCGCTGCACATCGTTTTCTAACAGACAAGGACGTAGGCCGATGAAAACCGTCTCCCTCATCGACAGCAGCCAGCCAGTACAAATCTGGAACAGTGCGCTGCAACTGGACAACATCCCCGTCATCAACACCCAGACCCTGGTCCCCGCCGGCGCACGCGCCGTGGTGATCTCGCCGCATCCCGGCGACGAAGTGGTCAGCTGTGGCGGTTTGCTGCAGCTGCTTTCCAGCCTCGGTCATCCGCTGCAATTGATCTCGGTCACCGATGGCAGTGCCAGCCAACCGGGCTCACAACAATGGTCGGAGAAACGCCTGAGCGTGTTTCGCGGCCAGGAAAGCGTCGAGGCCCTGCGTCGGCTCGGCTTGCCGATGCACAGCCTGAAATGGATTCGTGGTGGTTTCACTGACTTCGCCCTGGCTGAGCAGGAAACACAACTGACCCAATTCATCTCCCGCTACTTGCGTCCCGGCGACGTGGTGTTCAGCACTTGGCGCGAGGACGGCACACCCGATCACGATACCGTCGGCCGTGCCAGCGCCGCTGCTGCCTGCAGCGTCGGTGCAGCGTTCCATGAAGTGCCTATCTGGGCCTGGCACTGGCCGGCTCGAGACCAGGCGCTCATGCCCTGGCACCGTGCACGCAAAGTGCGCCTCGACACCTGGACTGTTGCGCGCAAAAGCCACGCCACCCACGCCTACGCCAGCCAGCTCGACGGCGACCCCTCCATCGGCATTGCCCCCCTGCTGCCCCGAGTGCTCCTGGACCGCATGCGATTGCCCTATGAAATCGTCTTCATCTGACTGCTTAGCCCTGTAGCAGCTGCCGAGCATGCGAGGTTGCGTCCGGCCGCGCAGCGGTCGTAAACCCTGTGCACTCGGTTTACCTGAAACACCGCGTCGCCTGATTTCACGACCGCTKCGCGGCCGRACGCAACCTCGCATGCTCGGCAGCTGCTACAAAGTTTCGGTAGCTGTGAACTGCCCGCCGCCGCATCAGTCGCATGCATAAGCAGTTCTGATTCAGAGGAGTACACGTGACCAGCGAATCCGAGCAACAGGCCGCGCTCAAGCCTTCCCCGGCGACACAGCGCCTGCGGGTGCTGACGGTCAACACTCACAAGGGGTTCACCGCCCTCAACCGGCGTTTCATCCTCCCGGAATTACGCGAGGCCGTACGCAGTACGTCAGCGGACCTGGTGTTCCTCCAGGAAGTCGTGGGAGAACACGATCGGCATTCTTCCCGTTATTACAACTGGCCGCAGACCTCACAATACGAATTTCTCGCCGACAGCATGTGGAGCGATTTCGCCTATGGGCGCAATGCGGTCTACCCCGACGGCCACCACGGCAATGCGCTGCTGTCGAAATACCCGATCCGCGAATTTCGTAACCTTGATGTGTCGATCACCGGCCCCGAACGCCGTGGGTTGCTGCACTGTGTGCTGGAGGTGCCGGGGCACGCGGAAGTCCATGCGATTTGCGTGCACCTGAGCCTGCTCGAAAGTCATCGTCAGTTACAGCTGCAGCTGCTCTGCCAACTGCTCGAATCCCTGCCCGACGATGCTCCGGTCATCATTGCCGGCGACTTCAACGATTGGCAGTTGCAGGGCAACGCCGCCCTCTCCCGTCGCGACGACCTGCATGAGGCGTTCGAACGCCACAAC
>NZ_JBFULH010000051.1:0-18643 GCF_056400445.1 Pseudomonas sp. P5_B2
TTCAGGTAGGCCGCAAACTCAGGTTTTACGACTGCTTCGCAGCCGRACGCAGGCTTCGYCAGCTGCTACGGATTGTGGCGTTCCTGCCCTTGTCGGCGTTAGTGGTGCCCATTCATATCGAGGTTTTCATGACGACACCTTTCAAGCGCAGCGCATTGACCTTGTTGGCCGTTTCCGTGGCGGCGCTGAGTGCGTTACTCAGCCCTGTCGCTCAAGCCGAAGGCAAAATCAGCATCGCTCAGCAATTTGGCATCGGTTACCTGATTCTGGATGTGGTGCGTGACCAGCAGCTCATCGAGAAGCATGGCAAGGAGCAGGGCCTTGATATCAAGGTCGACTGGAACAGCATTTCCGGCGCCACGGCGATGAACGAAGCGCTGCTGGCCGGTGCGCTGGATGTGGTGTCGGCAGGCGTGCCGCCGATGTTGACGATCTGGGATCGGACCAAGGGCAAACAGAACGTCAAAGCCATCGCTTCGCTGGGTTCGATGCCCAACTACCTGTTGACCAACAATCCGAATGTGAAAAGCCTCAAGGACTTCACCGAAAAGGACCGAATCGCGGTGCCGGCAGCGGGGGTAGGGTTCCAGTCGCGTACCTTACAGATCGAAACGGCCAAACAGTTTGGCGCGGACAACTTCAAAAAGTTTGACGACATCTCGATCAGCCTCGCCCATCCCGATGCGACGTCGGCGCTGATTGCCGGCGGTTCGGAGATCAACTCGCATTTCTCCAGCCCGCCGTTCCAGTACCAGGAATTGCAGAGTCCCAACGTACACAAGGTGCTGAGTTCCTACGACGTACTGGGTGGCCAGGCCACGTTTAACGTGCTGTACACCACTGAGAAATTCCACGACGAAAACCCCAAAACCTACAAGGCGTTTTACGCGGCGCTGGCCGAGGCCGAGAAAATCATCAAGGCCGATAAGCCGGCGGCCGCCCAGACCTATATCCGCGTGGAGCAGTCGAAGCTGGCCCTGCCACTGGTTGAGAAGATCGTCGCCGATCCCGAAATCGATTTTACCGTGGTGCCACAGCGCACCTATATCTACGCCGAGAAGCTCCAGGAACTGGGTGTGCTGAAAAACAAGGCCGCCAGTTGGAAGGATTACTTCTTTGAGGAAGCACACGGCAGCGAAGGCAGCTGATTGTGTCAGAGCCCACGGCTGCTCCTGATCAGCTCATAGGCTCGACGCACCAGCGGGTTCACCGTGTTGGGGCGAATCCACAAGTGATACGTCACGTCCGGCAGCCGTGGCAATCCATCCGTCTCACCCAGTACGCGCATGTCCGGGCCGAGCATTTCCATGCTGCGGGCCGTGACGCCTAGCCCCGCACGTGTCGCAGCCTTGATGCCAATCAGGTTCGAGGCCAGGTACGCCTGGCGCCAGGGAATGTTTGCATGCTCCAGGGCTTGCAGCGCATAGCGGCGATAGATGCTCGGCTCGTCCACGAGAATCAGCGGCAAGGGTTCGCCGGGGTTGTGAATGTACTGCGCCGAGCAGATCCACCACACCGGTGAGGTGCGCAGGGCGAAGCCTTCGAGGTTGGGGTCTTCACGGGTGGAAATCACCATGTCGATCTTGCCCCGGTGCAGGTCTTCCATCAGGAACGGACTGCGACCGACATCGATCTCCAGGCGCAGGCGCGGTGCCGAGCGGGCGATGTGGCTGAGGATCGGCGGCAGGATGGTGTCGGCGATGTCATGGGGCGAGCCGATGCGCAACACGCCGCTCAGGCTGCTTTCACGCAGGGAGTTCAGCGCCTCGTCGTTGAGCGAGATCATCTGCCGTGCATGCCGAAGTAACTGTAAGCCGGCTTCGGTGAGTTGTTTTTGCCGGCCGCGCTTCTCGAACAGATTCACACCGACGAGCTGCTCCAGGCGTTGCATGTGTTGGGTGACCGACGATTGCGTGCGGGCCAGTTGCGCGCCGGCCTCGGCAAAACTGTGGTGATCCACCACGGCAATGAAGGTGCGCAGCAATTCAAGATCAAGCGTTGGCAGGGGAGGCATGGTGATGACCAGGGCTGTTTTTATATCAAGAGTCTAAACATAAACATCACGGGTCTTTATGTTTTTTTGATATTTGTTTTTGGTGGCTAAGTATTTTTCCCAGTGAATACTGGGGTTAAGGCTAAAAAGTGTTGGCGGCTACGCCGTCAGTTATAACGATATTAGATATTTGAATTTCCGTTACACCCACGCTGTACCTAGGATGCCTTCACACCCGGTCGGGGTATGCCGATCAACTAATAGGGGAAGTTCATGTTGCTCAAGCGCACGCCYGTTAAACAATTGTTGCCCGTGATGCTGGGCGCCCTGATCGCTTTGGCTGCCAGTGCTGGCGCCCATGCTGATGCGACACTGGACAAGATCGAACAGCGTCATGTGTTGGTAGTCGGCGTGCTGCTGTCCGGCGGTCCCTTTGGCGGGATTGATCCCGCCACCCAGAAGCCGCGCGGCTTGAACGTCGAGCTCGCGCAGGAACTGGGGCAGCGACTAGGCGCCGAGGTGGAGCTGGTGCCGGTATTGCCCGCCAACCGTGTGCAGTTTCTGCAGCAGGGCAAGGTCGACTTGCTGATTGCCAACATGGAATGGACCACCGAACGTGGCGAGATCCTCGGTTTTGTTCCGACGCCGTTCTATCGCGTCGGAGGCTCCGCTGCGGTGCTCAAGGACAGCAAGATCACCCGTTGGGAGGACCTGAAAAACCAACCGGTCTGCACCTCCCAGGGCAGCAGCTACATCAAGCCGCTGACTGAGTTTGGCGCTGAGATCAAAGCCTTCAAAAGTTCTTCGGAATCCTTGCTGGCGTTGCGTGGCAACAACTGCGTCGCGGCGGTGCATGACGCCACGCTGATCAATCCGCTGCTCACCGACACCTCCGAATGGCAGGGCTATCGCTCAATCAGCCCGGAGCTCAACCCGGCGCCGTCGGTGATCTGGACCCGCCGCGGAGAAATCGATACCCAGGCAAAGCTCGATCCGATTATCAAGGACCTGCACCGCAGCGGTTGGTTGATTGAAGCCCAGACCCGCAACCGCATCACACCCGCATCCCCCGCGCTGGTGGAACTGCAAAAACAGTTTAAAGCCAACGGCGCCTGATCCCGGTTCGCCATCCCCTCGTTTTCAACAGCCCGTCGTATTGCGCGACGGGCTTGTAAGGTAGTCGTGCATGAGCCGTCATTTCTCCGCAAAAAATTTGCTCACCCTGTGCCTGGCGGGATGTGCCGGGCTGGTCGCCAGTCTGGTTCAGGCCGACGCCACGTTGGACAAGATCGAACAGCGTCATGCCATCAGCATCGGCGTAATTCTCAGTGGGCCGCCGTTCGGCACCCTCGACCCAAAGACCGGCGAACACTTGGGCTACAACGTCGAACTGGCCAAGGGCGTCGCCAAGGCATTGGGCGTCGAGGCCAAAACGGTTTCGGTGCTGGCGCCGAATCGCGTGCAGTTTTTGCAGCAGGGCAAGGTCGACATCCTGATCGCCAACATGCAGTTCACCGAAGAGCGCGCCGAGATTCTCGATTACGTGCCCACGCCTTATGAAGAAGTCGGCGGCGCGGCGTTGATTCGCAAAGGCGCGGGCATCACGCAATGGGCCGACCTCAAGGGCAAGCCGGTGTGCGTGTCCCAGGGCAGCAACTTCATCAAGCCCTTGCAGGAAACCTACGGCGCCGAGATCAAGGCGTTCCGCAGTCAGTCGGAGTCGCTGTTGTCGCTGCGCGGCAATGGTTGCGTGGCGGCGGTGCATGTCAGCCCGACTATGCATGCGTTGTTGAGCGATGCCGAGTGGGCTGAGTTTGACATTCCGCTGCCGGGTGATTTGATCCCGTCCAACTCGGTGATCTGGGTGCGCAAAGGCGAGCACGATACCCAGGCGAAACTGGATGCCATCGTGCGCGACTGGCACCGCAGTGGCTGGCTGATCGAACTCGGCGAGCGCACCGGTATGGCGCCGTCCCAGGCCTTGCGTGACCTGCACGAAAAGTACCGCAATGCCGAGCCGCTGGCGTCGCAACCATGAGTCGGCCGTTGTTCGAGGTGTTGCAGCAACTGCTCGGTGCCCCCCATGTGCAGAGCAGCGAAGAAGCCGCGCCGTACCTGACCGACAAACAAGGGCGTTATGTCGGGCAGGTCGTTGCTGCCGTGCATCCGGCGAATACCGAGGAAGTCGCGGCTGTGGTCCGAGCTTGCGTAGCCTGTGATACGCCCGTGGTGGTGCAGGGCGGCAACACCGGCTTGATGGGCGGCGCCACGCCAGACGCCAGCGGCCGTGCCGTTTTGATGTTGCTGGATCGACTGAACCGGGTGCGTGCGGTGGACACCGACAACGACACCCTGACTGTCGAGGCCGGCTGCATTCTGCAAACCGTTCAGAACGTTGCCCGTGAAGCCGGCCGCCTGTTTCCCCTGAGTCTGGGCGCCGAAGGCAGTTGCACGATCGGCGGTAATCTCGGCACCAATGCTGGCGGTACCGCCGTGTTGCGTTATGGCAACACACGCGAGCTGACGCTGGGGCTGGAACTGGTGACTGCCGAAGGCGAGATCTGGAACGGCCTGCGCGGTTTGCGCAAAGACAACACCGGATACGACCTGCGTGACCTGTTTATCGGCAGCGAAGGCACACTCGGGATTATCACGGCCGCGACCCTGAAACTGTTCCCGTTGCCCAAGGCGCAAGCCACGGCGCTACTGGCCTTCGACTCACTGGCCCAGGCGGTGCAGTTTCTCTCCCACGCCCGCGCCGGTTTTGGTGCCAGCCTCACCGCGTTCGAACTGCTCAGTGCCGATTGCCTGGCGTTGTTGCGGGAGCAATTTCCTGAGGGACCACAACCGTTTTTCGGTGCCAGCCAACCCTGGTTCGCCTTGCTGGAATTGTCGGATAACCAAAGCGAAAAGCATGCTCGCGAAGTCTTTGAAGAGGTGCTCGGCGCGGCGTTCGAAAACACTTTGCTGGCCAATGCACTGATCGCCGAAAGCCTCGCCCAGAGTGAAGCCCTGTGGCAGTTGCGCGAAAACATGAGCGAGGCGCAGAAGCGTTCCGGTCGCAACATGAAGCACGACATCTCGGTGCCGATTTCCCAGGTCGTGGCATTTGTCGCGCACACTGACGCGCTGTTGCAGGCGCATTTCCCCGGCGTGCGCCATTTCACCTTCGGCCACCTGGGCGACGGTAACCTGCACTACAACGTTGCTCACCCACTGGATTCGACGGTCGACGCGCACATGGCTCACTACGCGGCGCTCAGTCTGCTGGTCCACGATAGCGCCCATACCCATGGTGGTTCCATCAGCGCCGAGCATGGCATAGGTCAGCGCAAACTGGACCTGCTGGAACGCTACAAAAGTCCGGTGGAGCTGAGTTTGATGCGGCGGATCAAGCAGGCGCTCGACCCGAAAAACCTGCTCAATCCGGGCAAGGTCGTGGAGGTGATGTCGTCATGAGTCTTCGCCTGTCCAAGCGCGTGCAACGCGTTTCGCTGTCGGCCAATGCCGCCGCCAAATCCCGGGTCACCGAGTTGCGCGAGGCCGGTCGTGACATTCTCGACCTGACCACCGGCGAGCCGGATTTCGATACCCCCGAACACATCAAGCAAGCGGCCTATGCCGCCATCGCCGCCGGTGCGACCAAGTACACCGCGACGCCCGGCGTGAAAGCCTTGCGGGTGGCCGTACAACGCAAGCTCCAGGAGGAAAACCGACTGGACTATCCGCTGGCCTCCATCGTGATTGCCAATGGTGCCAAACAGATCATCTTCAACGCGTTTGCCGCGACCCTCGACGATGGCGATCAAGTGCTGGTGCCCACACCGTACTGGCCGTCATTCCCGGACAGCGTGCGGTTCAACGGTGGCGAGCCGGTGTTTATCGAATGCGGGCTGGCGCAGGGCTGCAAGCTCAGCGCAGAACAGCTGGAGCAACACATTGGCGAACGGACGCGCTGGCTGATCCTCAACGGCCCCGGCAACCCCAGCGGCGCGGTCTATAGCGCGGCCGAGTTGCAAGCGCTTGCCGAAGTGCTGCGCCGTCATCCACAGGTGCTGATCCTGTTGGATGAACTCTACGAACATATCCGCTTTGATGGTCAGCCGGCGCAGAGCCTGCTCAATGTCGCGCCGGATCTGCAGCCGCGTTGCCTGCTGGTGGGTGGCGTCTCGAAGACGTACGCGATGACCGGCTGGCGCATCGGTTTTGGTGCCGGGCCGCAGGTTTTGACCAACGCCATGGCGGTCGTGCAGTCGCAATCCACATCGGGGGCTTCCTCGGTGGGACAGGCCGCCGCGTTGGCCGCCTTCGAAGGCGGACTGGATTTCTTGCCGGCACAGGTCGCGGCTTATCAGCTTCGTCGGGATCTATTGGTCAGTGCCTTGCGCGACGTCGCGGGTCTTGAGGTGCTTGAGCCCCAGGGCGGCTTCTTCGTGTTCGTCCGTTGCGCCGGCTTGCTGGGGCGTTATCGCCCCGACGGCCTACGCCTGAACAGCGACGCCGATGTCGTGGCGTATCTGCTGGAGGAGGGCGTTGCCGGCGTGGCGGGCAGTGCTTATGGCTTGTCGCCGTGGTTCCGACTGTCCATCGCCACCGCGACCGACAGCGTGTCTGAAGCCGGGCGTCGCATTGCTCACGCCTGCGGGCAATTGCGAGGCCAGGCATGAATCACTGGCTGGAGGTGTTCGTCCACTGGGCCGCCGGGTTCGGCCTGAATTACAACTTTCTGCTGGATGCCTACCAACGCGGCACCTTGGCACAAGGTGCGCTGACCACCGTGTGGCTGTGCTTGTTGACCATCATCGGCAGTCTGCTGGCCGGTGTCGCACTGGCCGCGATGCTGACGTCGGGCAAGCCCTGGTTGGCCAAACCAGCACGGGTATTCGTCGAGGTCACCCGCAACACGCCGACGCTGGTGCAGCTGTATTGCGCGTTCCTGGTCTTGAACATGCTGTTGACCCAGGCCGTCGGCGCGGCCAATCCGCTGACTCCCTTTGCCTGGGTGGTGATTGTGATCTCGCTGCACAAGGGCGCGTTTCACGCCGAAGCCTTGCGCGCGGGGATTGAAGCGGTGCCGGCGGTGACGATGGAGGCCGCCAGTTCGCTGGCCTTCAACAGCCGCCAGTTGTTGTGGAACGTGCAACTGCCGCTGGCCCTGCGCTTCGCCTTGCCGTCGCTGATCAACAACCTGATCGACCTGGTGAAGATGACGGCCGTGGCCTCGGCCATTGCCGTCGGCGACATCACCTATGCGGCGATCATGATCTGGACCCAGAGCGATAACGTGCTGGAACTGATGATTCTGATCCTGAGCTTTTTCGGTCTGCTGAGTTTTATCGTCAATTGTGTGGGGCGCTACCTTGAAGCGCGCCTGAGGATGCCTGGCTATGGCCATTGAATCGTCCGTCAACGCGCCGCTGGCCTGGCCGCGGCGGCATGTCGGCAAGTTGCTGGTGTTGGCTGGCGCCGTGCTTTGGCTGCTGTACTTCGCCCCGCAAAGCCCGGTGCTCAAGGCCTTGTTGCAATGGTCACCCGCGCTGGCGGTGGGCTTTGCCCAGAACATTTTGATCAGTCTGGTCGCCATCGGTTTGGGGTCGGTGCTGGGATTGCTGGTGGGGGCGCTGGCGTTGTCGCCGCTGTGGCTGTTGCGTTTGCCGGCACGGATCTGGGTGCAGATTTTCCGCAATGCGCCGTGGCTGGTCCTGATCTATTTCACCACCTATGTGTTTCCGTTCGAGATCCACATCGGCAGCGCGTATTTCTCCTTCCCGGATTGGGTCAAGGTGACCATCGGTCTGGCCTTACCGGCGAGCGCCAACGTCGCGGAAATCTTCCGTGGCGCCATTGCCTCGATCCCCAGCACCCAGTGGGAAGCCGCTCGTTCGTTGGCGTTCACCCGTGGGCAGATTTTCCGCTCGATCATCCTGCCGCAGTGCTTCAAACGCATGTTGCCGCCGTGGATGAACCTGTATGCCGTCATCACCATGGGCACCGCATTGGCCTCGTTGGTGGGCGTGCACGACGTGATCGACACCGCCCAAATCGCCAGCAACACGGTGAACATGACCGGTTTCACCGTGGTGATTTACCTGAGCCTGCTGGTGCTGTTCTTCGCCTATTGCTACCCGATTTCCCGCCTCACCCAACGCCTGGAGCGACGTTATGCCTTTTACTGAAACCGTCGCCGAACCCTTGGTTAGCCTGCGCGATCTGCACCTGTCGTTCGGCAGCAATCCCGTGCTCAAGGGCATCGATCTCGACGTGCATCGCGGCCAGGCCGTGTCGATCATCGGCCCGTCCGGCTCCGGCAAGTCGACCATTTTGCGCTGCATCACCGGCCTGTTGCAGCCTCAGCGCGGCACCATTCGCGTGGACTCCACCGAGGTTCACACCTTGGCTCAGGAAGCCGAGCGGATCGAGTTGCGCAAGCGCGTCGGGTTTGTGTTCCAGCAGTACAACCTGTTCCCGCATTTATCGGTGCTGGAAAACCTGGTGATTGCGCCGCGCAAGGTGTTGGGGCACAGCCGGGTCGAGGCCGAAAAGCAGGCGCGTGCCTTGCTGGCCAAAGTGCGCATGGAGCACAAGGCCGACGCCTATCCGGGGCAACTGTCCGGCGGTCAGCAGCAGCGCGTGGCGATTGCTCGTGCGTTGGCGATGCGCCCGGAGCTGATTCTGTTCGATGAGGTGACCTCGGCCCTCGACCCGGAAACCGTCGGCGAAGTGCTGACGGTGATTCGCGAGTTGACCGAAGAGGGCATGACCTGCGTGTTGGTCACTCACGAGATGCGCTTCGCCGAAGAAATCAGCGACATCGTCTACTTCACCGAAAACGGCGTGATCGTCGAACACGGCAGCGCCGCACAGATTTTCCAGCACCCGACCAGCGAGCGCACCCAAACCTTTTTGCGCCATGCATTGGGTGATCCGGGACGTCGTCCCGCCTTTGCCAATGATCCGTATCTGTTGACCAATCTGGGCCGCTACAGCCTGTCCGTCTAATACCGAGGAGCCTGTTTATGAGTACCAATAACCGTGCCGCTGTCATTGAAGATTTCCTGAAGAAAATCCGTGTCATCAATCAACGTGGCGTCGACCGCGCCGCGCTGGGAGAAATCGTTTCGCTGCTTGAAGACCTGGCCGAGCGCCGTGATCTGTTCAATTTCGACGAATTCCCCGCGCCCGTGCCGGGGCAGGGCAACACGGCGTTTCGCTACCGTCTCAACGACGATGGCGACACGCCGACGCTGTACCTGAACTCGTTGTTGCCGGGCAAAAGTACCATCCCCCACAACCACGAAACCTGGGCGATCATCAGTGCGGTCGAAGGTCAGGAAATCAACTACGTCTACGCCCGTGACGACGAAGGTCGCGAGCCTGGGTTCACCACGTTGCACCTGGAAAAAGAAGTGATCGTGCAACCCGGCACGTCGATTTCGTTTCTGGGGGACGACCTGCACGGCATCCGTGTCGAAGGCGAGCAGGCAACCTTGCATTTTCACCTCTACGGCCTGCCGCTGGAGTCGCTTAACGGTCGTTACGGCGTTGAAGCCGACGGGCGCATTCTCAATTACAACGCCTCGCAAATGGCACCGTCGATCAAGGCCTACGCATGATCGATCTTTACTACTGGCCCACCGGCAACGGGTTGAAGATCGGCATCTTGCTCGAAGAGCTGGAGCTGGCCTATCGCGTGTTGCCGATCAACATTCGCGAGGGTGAGCAGAAGCAGTCGGCGTTCCAGCGGATCAGCGCCAATGGGCGGATTCCGGCGATTGTCGACCATGCCCCTGCGGGTTTGAGTGAACCGCTGAGCCTCTTCGAATCCGGTGCCATCCTTAATTACCTGGCCGACAAGGCAGGACGTTTCCTGCCACCAGCGGGCAGTGCCAAACGGCAGAGCGTCCAGGAATGGTTGTTCTGGCAAGTCGGTCATATCACCCCGTACCTGAGCCAGTTGCAGGTGTTCAAGGAGAAGGCGCCGGAGCCGATTCCGTTCGCCCTCGACTTACTCAATGCCGAGGCGACGCGCCTGTATCGAGTGCTGGAAGCGCGCCTGTCTGAAGTGCCGTATGTGGCGGGCGAATACTCCATCGCCGACATGGCGATTTTCCCGTGGATCCAGCCGTTGCGTCAGGACCAGGACCTGGCGGACTTCCCGCATATCCATGCCTGGCGCGAACGTCTGAAGGCGCGACCGGCCATTCAACGTGCGTACGCGAAGGGCCGGGAAATCGCGGCCAGCGAGCGCTCTCTGGCTGCTTTAACGTAAATCTTGAACGTGGTGAACACCCTGTGGCGAACACAACCTGTGACGAGGGGGCTCGCCCCCGTGCGGCTGCGCAGCAGTCGTAAATCCAGACAATTCGATTTGTCTGAATGGACGCTGGGGGCCGCTGCGCGACCCAACGGGGGCAAGCCCCCTCGCCACAGGTGTTGAGGTCGACGCGACATTGGTCGCTGGTTCTCCAATCATTTTCGTTTTATTAATTTTCAAAGCGGGACTTTCATGAGCCAGACCGTAACCCCAGGGCAACTGCAGCAATGGCTGTTCGACGGGCAGGAAATTGCCCTGTTTGATGTGCGCGAACACGGCCAGTATGGTGAGGCCCACCTGTTCTTTGGGGTGAACCTGCCCTATAGCCGACTGGAACTGGAGGTCCGGCGTCTGGCGCCGAATCCTCTGGTGCGGCTGGTGATCTATGACCAGAACGGTGGGGATGTCGCCACCCGTTCTGCACAGCGTCTTCAGGCGCTGGGGTATGAGCGCGTGCACATACTGGAGGGCGGTGCCGATGGCTGGCAGGCCGACGGTTTTCAGCTGTTTGCCGGCGTGCATGTACCGTCCAAGGCCTTTGGCGAATTGGTTGAAGAGGCCAGTCATACGCCGCATGTCACCGCAAAGCAGTTGGCCGAATGGCAAAGCCTGGGCGAGCCGCTGGTGCTGCTGGACGGTCGGCCGTTCGATGAGTATCGCAAGATGACCATTCCCGGTTCTGTGTGCTGTCCGAACGGCGAGCTGGGGTATCGCATCCACGATCTGGTGGCGGACGACACCACGCCGATTGTGGTCAATTGCGCCGGCCGCACCCGCAGCATTATTGGCGCCCAAACCCTGATCAACCTGGGTCTGAAAAACCCGATCTACGCGTTGGAGAACGGCACCCAGGGCTGGTACCTGGAAGATTTGCAGCTGGAACATGGCAGCACTCGGCGTTATGCCGATGAAGTATCCCTTGGTGCTTTGCCGGGGCAGCGACTGGCGGCTGCGCAACTGGCGCAACGGGCCAGCGTCAAGACCGTTGATGCGGGGCAGGTCGAGCAATGGGCCGGTGAAAGTGATCGCAGCCTGTTTTTATGCGATGTGCGTACCGCCGAGGAGTTTGCGGCGGGCAGTCTGAAGGGGGCGCAACACACCCCGGGCGGACAGTTGATTCAGTCCACTGATCTGTATGTTGGTGTGCGCCGGGCGCGCCTGGTGCTGATTGACAGCGATGGCGTGCGTGCGCCGATTGTCGCCAGCTGGCTGCGACAGTTGGGGCATGAAGCATATGTCCTCAAGGGCGGCGTGAGCAGCGGCCTGGCGTTGCCCGCGGTCGAGGTGATTGCTCACGAGGCGTTGCCATCGATCACCGGGCTGGCGCTGGCCGATTTGCTGAAGGATAACGCCGTTTCGCTGATTGACCTGCGCCCGAGCATGGCCTATCGCAAGGGCCATATCGCCGGGGCGCGCTGGTCGATCCGCCCTCGGCTGGCGACTGACTTGGCCGCGGAGCAGCGACCTCTGGTGCTGCTGGCCGATGACCCATTGCTGGCCGTATTCGCGACGCAGGAGTTGCCTGAAACTCAGCGTGCCCAGGTGCGCCTGCTGGACGGCGGATTCGATGCCTGGCGTGCAGCGGGTTTCGCCGTGCAGGACAATCCCGCCACACCTTCCGATGAGCAGTGCATTGATTTTCTGTTCTTTACCCATGATCGCCACGCCGGCAACAAGGACGCGGCGCGTCAGTACCTGGCGTGGGAAATCGGTTTGTTGGCACAGATGAGCGACAACGAAATCGCCAGTCTCAAACCGCTGCTGCCACTCACACAAAAAGATGCGCGGATACGCACTCGCTTGATCCATTCGTCACGCACCGAGAGAGGCAGCGGTGCCCGGTCGGTCAACGTACCGGTCACCCGTTTAAGCACGGTGCTGTTCGACAACCTGGCGCAAATGCGCGACGCCCGTGCCCGCCGTGACAGCGAGCGAGTACTGAGCTATGGCGCCCGGGGCAATCCGACGGCGTTCGCCCTCGAAGACCTGGTCACCGAACTGGAGGGTGGTTATCGCACGCGCTTGTTTGGCACCGGACTGGCGGCAGTCGCGCAGACGTTTCTGGCCTACCTGCGTCCCGGCGACCATGTGCTGATCACCGATGCGGTGTACGCCCCTGTGCGGCGTCTGGCTCGGGAGTTTCTTCAGCCATTTGGCATTCAGGTCGATTACTTCGCTCCTGACGGCAGCGACCTGCAAGCGCAACTGCAAGCCAACACCAAAATGGTCTACACCGAAGTCCCGGGTTCGCTCCTGTATGAACTCTGCGACCTGCCGGCCATCGCTGCCCTGTGCAAACCTCGTGGCATCCTGCTTGCCGTTGATAACACCTGGGGCTCGGGTTACCTGTACCGACCGCTGACCCTTGGTGCGGACATCTCGATCATGGCGTTGACCAAGTACCTGTGTGGCCACAGCGATGTGGTCATGGGCAGCGTCTGCACCCGCGAAGACATCTGGCAGCCACTGGCAGCCATGAGCGACACCTTTGGCGTCACGGTCAGCCCCGACGACGCTTATCTGGTACTGCGCGGCGCCCGAACCCTGGCGCCACGCCTGGAGGTGCACGAGCGCCAGGCCGTAGAAATCGCCCTTTGGCTGCAAGCGCAACCGCAGGTGAAACGAGTGTTCCATCCGGCCTTGCCCGATCATCCCGGGCACGCGTTGTGGCAGCGGGATTTCAACGGCAGTAATGGATTGCTGTCGTTCGAACTGATGGAGGCGGACAGCCGCAATGTCGAGCGCTTCATCGATGCGTTGCAGGTGTTCGGGCTGGGTGCTTCGTGGGGCGGTTACGAAAGCCTGATCACCGTTGCCGATACCAGGGACCGCAACAGTGCACAGGATCGCTCATTGAATCCGGTGCTGCGCCTGCATGTCGGGCTTGAGGATGTCGAGGCGTTGATTGAGGATCTGCAGTGTGGGTTCGCTGCGCTACTATGAAGGCCTCAACTGGCAGCTCGTCCGCTAGAACCACGCCAATTCATCGGCCCACAGAAAGAACAGGATCATGCAAGACCGTACATACCAACTACTGGAGGTCGCCCACGGCAAACCGATCAAGCTCTGGACCGAAGGCGTCCCGGTAGAAAACGAAGCCAGGCAGCAGTTGATCAATACCGCGAAGATGCCGTTCATCTTCAAACACTTGGCGGTGATGCCTGACGTGCACCTGGGCAAGGGCTCGACGATTGGCAGCGTGATTCCGACGGTGGGCGCGATCATTCCGGCTGCCGTCGGGGTCGACATTGGCTGCGGCATGATCGCCGCATGCACCACGCTGACGGCGGCCGATTTACCCGACAACTTGCACGGTTTGCGCTGCGCCATCGAAAAAGCGGTGCCCCACGGCCGTACCATGGGCCGTGGCATCCGGGACAAAGGTGCTTGGGACAGCGTCCCAAAACAGGCCGATCAGGCTTGGGTCGCCCTGGATTCACGGTTCAAGGCGATCACCGCCAAATACCCGAAACTCGCCAACACCAACAATCGCGTGCACTTGGGCACGTTGGGCAGCGGCAATCATTTCATTGAGGTGTGCCTGGATGAGACCAACCGGGTCTGGTTCATGCTGCACAGCGGTTCTCGCGGGGTCGGCAACGCCATTGGCAACCTGTTCATTCAACTGGCTCAGGCTGACATGCGCCAGCACCTCGCCAATCTGCCGGATCGTGACTTGGCCTACTTCGAGGAAGGTAGCCGCCATTTCAATGACTACGTCGAAGCGGTGGGCTGGGCCCAGGACTTCGCCAGACAGAACCGCGCATTGATGATGCAATCGGTGATTCAGGCGACACGCAAAGTGATCAGCAAACCCTTTGAAGTGGCGCTGGAGGCGGTCAACTGTCACCACAACTACGTGCAAAAAGAGCGGCACTTTGGTCAGGACATACTCGTCACCCGCAAGGGCGCGGTGTCGGCGAAGAAGGGTGAGTTGGGGATTATTCCGGGATCGATGGGCGCGAAAAGCTTCATCGTCCGCGGGCTTGGCAATGAGCAGTCGTTCTGTTCCTGCAGCCACGGCGCCGGTCGTACCATGAGTCGCACCAAGGCCAAAAGCCTGTTCACCGTCGCAGACCAGATCCGCGCCACCGCCCACGTCGAGTGCCGCAAGGATGCGGCGGTCATCGATGAAATCCCGATGGCCTACAAAGACATTGATGACGTTATGCACGCGCAGCGCGAACTGGTGGAGGTGCTGCACACCTTGCGTCAGTTGGTGTGCGTCAAGGGCTGAGCCCTTCGCCAATAGCGAATCAGGCCAGAAAACCCAGCCATTTCAGGCTGGGGTTTTCCATGCCTGACGGTCACTGATCCTTCTCGCAATTGACCATCCACGACACACCAAACTTATCCACCAGCATGCCGAAACGCGCGGCCCAAAACGTCTGTTCCAGCGGCATTTTCACGGTGCCGTCTTCCGACAAGGCCCCGAACACGCGTTCAGCTTCCACGATGCTGTCGACATTCAGCGATACCGAAAAACCGGACACATCATCAACAGGCCGATCCGGTGTGGTGTCGGACCCCATGATGGCCTGGTCCCCGATGACGAGGCGGGTGTGTATGATCAGGTTGTGAAAGTCCGCCGGTACATGATCGCGCGCCGGTGTTTCACCGAAGGTAAGCATGGCTTCGATTTCGCCAGGCAAGCTTTGGGCATAGAAGGTGAAGGCCGCTTTGCAGTTGCCGTTGAAGATCAGGTAGGGATTGATTTTCATGATGTGCTCCCGATAACGAAGGAATCCGAGCGAGGTTGGATTAACCGCGAGCTCCGCAGTGATTGGACGCCATTAGCAAAGCGTTAGAGGGAGTGATTGGCCAATTTTGTTTAGATGTTTTTTCTATTGAACCGCTGTGTTTTATGACGTCCAGCGGCCTCGGTGTGCTGACATTGCGTCAGCGCCTCAGGCCACTGCACGGGGGGCCGAAGGCCGAAGCAGGCGCTCAATGGCCCCACTCACCAGGTTCTCCAGCATTTCATCACGCTCGTGTTCGTTCAGCGAATGTTGCATCAGCCAACCGGGGGCGCTGTTGAGCAAGTTGGCGATGGCGTGCGCTGTGGCACGTTGCGCCTGTTCACCGACCCGGGATTTGGGGCCGATCATCATCAGCAATCGCTGTTCGTATTGTTCGCGCAATTGCCGGACGCGCGCTTGTTGCTCGTCATTGAGGCAACCGGCGTCACGCTCCGCCAGACGAAAATGCCACGGCATTTCCCGGTGCAGATTCAAGTGCGCACGGATCAGGCTTTGCAGTTTGTCGCGTTTGGCCGGGCCCTTTTGATCGAGGCGACCCAGGGTCGCCAGCAGTTCTTCGTAGAACTCCTCGATCAGGTCAAGCAGCAAGTGCTGCTTGCTCGGGTAATGGTGATACAACGAGCCCGAGGAAAGCCCCAGGCACGTGGCAAGCTCACGCATGCCGACCTGACCGAAACCCTTGCTGGAGAACAACTCCAGCACTTTGTCCCGGTACTCGGAAAAGCGTGAGCAACGTTCAGGCATAGACATAGAATCCACGTCCTGTTTTGCGCCCCAGATAGCCGGCGGCGACCATCTCCTTGAGCAGTGGAGCCGGGCGGTATTTGCTGTCGTTAAAGCCGTCGTGGAAGGCTTCCATGATTGCCAGCAGGGTATCCAGACCGATCAGATCCGCCAGGGCCAGCGGGCCGATAGGCTGGTTGCAGCCCAGGCGCATGCCGGCGTCGATGTCTTCGGCACTGGCCAGACCTTCCTGAAACACCAGAACCGCTTCGTTGATCATCGGCACCAGAATCCGGTTGACCACGAACCCCGGGCGGTTGCCGGCGGTGATCGCGGTTTTGCCCAGCGTTGTCGCCATGTCGAGTGCGAGGGCGTGGGTGCTGTCGCTAGTTTGCAGACCGCGAATCACTTCAATCAGGCCCATCACCGGCACCGGGTTGAAGAAGTGCAGGCCGATGAAGCGCTCGGGCTGGCTGACGCTGGCGGCGAGTTGGGTAATCGACAGCGACGAAGTGTTGGAAGCAATCACGCACTCGGAACTGACTTGTGCTGCAACCTGTTGCAGCAAGCGCAGTTTCAGGTCGAGATTTTCGGTGGCCGCTTCGATCACCAGTTGCGCGTTTTGCAGGCTATCGTATTGGGTGCTGGTGCGAATCTTGTCGAGGGCTACGTTCTTCTGCTCCTCGGTCAACGTTGCCTTGGCGACCTGCCGATCGAGGTTTTTGCCGACGGTTGCCAGAGCCTTTTGCAGGGCACTGTCGGAGATGTCGATCAGGGTCACGTTGAATCCGGCCAGCGCACAGACCTGCGCAATGCCGTTGCCCATGGTGCCCGCGCCGATTACGCCAATGTTTTGCAGATTCATGTTGCCGTCCTTCCGGTCATACCGTGCGATACCTTGGCCGTGACAACGGTCGAAGGCGTACTATTGGCCGCGAGTCTAAAACCGGCAGCCCGGTTGTCCTATGCCGCAACTGTTCAACGGTGCTGGCGTTTTTTGCCAGTTCAAGTGTTAGAGAGAGAAACGTTCACATGCGGGAAAACGACTCGGTTGCCGTTTATTTCGTGCAGGCCATGATCCATGCGCTGGCGCAAGATCCGCCACGCCTCAAGGCTGCACTGGAACAGGCCGGCATCGACCAGGCATTGATGGCCGAACCCACGGCGCGGGTGTCAGCCAGTGCATTTGCCGAGTTGTGGTTGATTCAGATCCGCGAGTTGAACGACGAGTTTTTCCGCCTCGACTCCCACGGCATGCCGCCGGGCAGCTTCGCCTTGATCTGCCGCGCCTTGATTCAGGAACCCGACCTGCACAAAGCCATGCGCCAGTGCCTGGCCAATTTCAGCCTGTTTCTGCGCGACTTTCGCGGCACCCTGACCGTGCGCGGCAAACGCGCAATCATCAGCCTGGAGACCCACGCGCAAAACGACGATCTCAGCCGTTTTGGCGAAGAGACGTTCCTGGTGCTGATGATCAGTCTGTTGTGCTGGCTCGGCGGGCGACGCATCCCCATCGACCGCGCGGACTTCCGTCATGAACGCATATCCCTCAGCGACGACCGCTTGCTCTGGGGACCCAACCTGACCTTCGGCGCCGAGCGCACCGAAATCGAATTCGCCAGCCACTACCTGCGCCTGCCGGTGGTGCAAGACCTGGCCTCACTGAAAGTATTCCTGCGCACGGCCCCGCAATGGCTGGTGATCCGCTTCCGCAACCAGCATGGCCTGGCCTCGCAAGTCCACCAGCGCCTGCGCAACAGCGACTACAGCGAATGGCCGACCTTGCAGGACTTCGCCCTGGACCAACACCTGAGTCCCAGCACCTTCCGCCGCAAACTGGAGCGCGAAGGGTGCTCCTATCAGGAGATCAAGGACGAAGTGCGGCGCGGCGTGGCCTTTGAGCAATTACGCCAGAGCAAGGCGAGCATCAGTGACATCGCTGAGCGGCTGGGCTTTCAGGAACCGAGCGCGTTCCATCGGGCTTTCAAGAAATGGACGGGGGAGAGCCCGGGGCGGTATCGGGCGCGTTATCAGGTGGAGTGCTCGAGGTGAGCCCAGTGTTTGGCCGCTTCACCAACTTGATCGACCAGGCCCGACGCGCCTTGCTGCTGGTCTGGGGCACCTCTCGCGGTTTGTTCCTCGGCCTGGTCCTGGCCACTCTGATCGCCGGTGTACTCCCGGCGCTGGCCGCCTGGATAGGCCAGCGCATCGTCGATGCCGTGGTCTATGCCATGCAGTTGCACGCACAGCAAGGCAGTGCGCCGTTGTGGCCGGTGGTGCGTTATGTGTTGATGGAGGCGGGGGTGCTGGCGTTGTTGTCCGGTACTCAGCGGGCGTTGTCGGTTCAGCAGTCGCTGTTGCGCGTGCAGTTGGGGCAGAAGGTCAACACGATGATTCTGGAGAAAGCCCAGACGTTGTCGCTGGTGCAGTTCGAGAATTCCGAGTTTTACGACAAGCTGGTGCGGGTTCGGCGCGAGGCGTCGACCCGGCCGCTGGCGTTGGTGATGAAGTCGCTGGGGCTGATCCAGAACCTGATTGTGCTGATCAGCTTCGGCGTGTTGCTGGTGCACTTTTCGCCGTGGGCGCTGGTGCTGTTGGTGGTCGGTGCGTTGCCGGTGTTTTTCGCCGAAGCGCATTTTTCCGGAGATGCTTTTCGGCTGTTCACCCGCCGGGCGCCGGAGAGCCGGCAGCAAAATTACATCGAGACGCTGCTGTCCCACGAGGGGTACATCAAAGAGGTCAAGTTGTTCGGTTTCGCGCCGTTGTTGTTGCAGCGCTATCGCGACACGTTTACGCGTCTCTACGCCGAAGACCGCCGGTTGACGTTGCGCCGCGATGGTTGGGGATTTGTCC
>NZ_JBFULH010000052.1:0-18228 GCF_056400445.1 Pseudomonas sp. P5_B2
GATCCGGCCGCTGCACTGGAAGCACTGAAGACCATGCCAACGACGAACCAGGGTTCATATGCCCTGCCCAACGGCGTGTATGGCAACAAGGGCACGACCCGCATCGATAACGTGCTGCCACCTGCGGCGCAAACGACGTTCAACTTCCCCACGAACGGCAAGCCCAGCCCGCTGTTTGGTGCGCTACCGTTCACCCAGCAACTGCTGCTGTTCGAAGAATTTGGCACGGAAAAACTCGACCCGACCCTGCCGCAACCGCCGCTGTCGTTCCCTGTGCCGCTCGCCGGCCCGGCGCCTGCGCAAGATCCGAACAGCATCGCTCGCAGCGGCCCGTCGGCCGCGGCACTGGAAGCCTTCATGCGCCAGCCGGGGCTGTACCCGTTTCCGTCGCAGTTTTCCAACGTGCTCGACCGCAATCCGTGGAAGGCGCAGATTGAAGCCTTCCTCAATCGCCATCCGGTCGGTTCGCCGGCTGAAGGACGGCCACCAGGAAAAGGCTGGTCGCATCAACGCTGGAACGAGTTCTACCCGCAGGTCGCTTTCAAAACCGTGCAAGCGGGCGCCAAACTCAACGGCGGCATGCGCGACCGCCGGCAATTGCACAACTACGCCGTCGGTGAGTTCGGGCCGGGCGGGCTCTACAACCAGACCTCGGACAACCCGATCATTGCAGGCACTACCAAAGGCATCGATACCCGCTTTCACCCCAAGATGCCGATTCAGAACCACAAGTCGCTTTGGACCTTCGACGGCACCTTTCCGGTAAAGCTGCTGATGGTGCGTTATGGCCAACCGGTGCTGATGCGTCACTACAACGCCCTGCCGATCGACCCGTCAGCCAATGCCGGTTTCGGTCTGCACACCCTCAGCACCCACGAACACAACGGGCACTCTCCGGCTGAAAGCGACGGGTACTCCAATGCATTTTTCTTCCCGGGGCAGTATTACGACTATCGCTGGCCGGTCCAGCTGGCCGGTTACGACAGCATCAACACTACGGCGCAGGATCCGCGCGCGGCGTTCCCCTGTGCACCCGGCGAAACCCTTTACGTCAACGACGCCAGTCCCGGGTTGAAAACCTGCGACAACGGCACCATCAAAATCCGTGGCGACTGGCGCGAAACCATGAGCACGCACTGGTTCCACGACCACATGCTCGATTTCACCGCGCAAAACGTCTACAAGGGTAACGCGGTGATGATGAATTACTACAGTGCTTTGGATCGCGGTAACGAGGCCATCCAGGACGGCGTCAACCTGCGCCTGCCCAGCGGTTCGGCACTGCCGTGGGGCAACCGTGACTACGATGTGAACCTGATGATCGCCGACAAGGCCTGGGACGCAAACGGCCAATTGTGGTTCAACCCGTTCAACACCGACGGCTTTCTCGGCGACCAGATCCTGGTCAACTGGCAGTACCAACCGGTGCTGAAAGTGCGGGCGCGTAGCTATCGGTTCCGCATCCTCAATGGTTCGGTATCACGCTACTTCAGACTGGCGCTAGTACG
Source organism: Pseudomonas sp. P5_B2 (assembly GCF_056400445.1). Classification (NCBI taxonomy): domain Bacteria; kingdom Pseudomonadati; phylum Pseudomonadota; class Gammaproteobacteria; order Pseudomonadales; family Pseudomonadaceae; genus Pseudomonas; species Pseudomonas sp. P5_B2. The sequence goes on from NZ_JBFULH010000052.1 coordinate 1,509, forward strand.
CCAGATCAACGGCAGCGGCGGCGAGTTTCCAGGCCCGGTGGGTTCCGGGATTTCCTACAACCGCGTGCCGTTTCACATGATCGCCAACGACGGCAACATCATGGCGCATACCCTGCCCTTCGACGGCAGCATGGACCTCGATGGCGACGGTGATGTTCAGGATCACAACGCCATTCTGCCGGTCCAAGGCATCGCCGAACGCTATGACATCATTGTCAACTTTGCGAAATATGGCATCAGCCCCGGCGACAAGATTTTCCTGGTCAACCTGATGGACCACCAGACCGGTAAAGGCCCGGAGAAAATAGAACTGTCGCTGGCCGACGTGCTGTCCGAAAAATACAAAGCGACGCTCAAGGTCACCAGTAATGGCCTGAAATGGGAAAACGGCGATCCGGCTGTGGGCAGGTTCCTGCAATTTCTGGTACAGCCTTACGCCGGTCAGGACCAGAGCATGGACCCGGTCGCCTATGAGCCAGCAAAACCCGGCAAGCCCGCAGGCAAGATCATGATCCCGCTGACCATCGACCGCGACAACCCCAATGACCAGGCCAAACTCGCCACAGCACGGCATCGCGAGTTCATTTTCGGACGTTCCGACGGCACCGACGAAGCCCCCTGGACCGTCAAGACCGATGGCGGTTTCGGTTACAGCATGGACCCACGCCGGTTAGATGCCGCGCCGCAATTGGCCACCGGTCCGACGGAAGCCGGCTTCTCTGGCGACGGCACTCTCGAAGTGTGGAAAATCGTCAATGGCGGCAACGGCTGGACTCACCCGGTGCATGTGCATTTCGAGGAAGGCGTAGTTCTCAGTCGCGACGGCAAGGCACCGCCGGATTGGGAAAAATGGGCACGCAAGGACGTCTATCGCATTGGCGAAGGCATCGACAGTTCAGAGAATGTGGTAGTGGCGCTGCGCTTCCGCGAGTTTGCCGGCACTTACATGGAGCACTGTCACAACACCCAGCATGAAGACAACTCGATGCTGTTGCGCTGGGATGTCGAGAATCCCGGCCAGTTCCAGTTGATGCCAACGCCCTTGCCGGGTTGGGACGGAGTCACCTACGTCGCCTCCGTGGCGCTGCCTACCTTCCGCACCGGCGATAAACGTGACGATAACCAGGGAGACAACCAAAAACCCGTGGCCAACCCCGACAGCGCTACCAGCAATAGTAGCGCGCCGGTAACCATCAACGTGCTGGCCAACGACACCGATCCCGACGGTAATCTGCCGCTCAAGGTGGTTGAACTGAACCAGCCGGATTCGGGCAAAGGCGCCGTCAGCACCGACGGTTTACGGGTGATCTACACCCCACCGGCCATCGTCCYCGCACCGTTCACCGCAACCTTCACCTATCGGGCCAGCGATGCCAAGGACGCGAAGTCGGACCCGGCGACAGTGTCCGTCAATGTCACCGCAGCAGCCGCCAACGAGACTCTGGCGGTTACCAGCGCTTTCGTCACCGTTCGTACCGACAATCGCTACACTTGGGATATTTCCGGGACCACCACGCGTTTTGCCGGCAACAGCGTGACGGTGACCGTGACCTCTACCGCCGGGACGCTTAATCTGGGCAAAGCCACGCTCACGCAAGTCGGCACGGGTGCGAAATGGCGAGTGCTAGTGGCGACCGCTGGTGCCGGGCCGGCGCCAAACGCGACCATCACTGTCACGTCTGCGCTTGGCAAGACGATAACAGCGCCGATCAGCGTGCGTTAAAGCGGCATCGACAGGCCCCCCGTGGCGAGGGGGCTTGCCCCGTTGGGCAGCGAAGCGGCCCAAAAAAATGGGCCTGCTACGTCCAACGGGGCGATGCGGCGTTCCGACAAGCCCCTCACCACAGGACAGCGGTTACACGGGTGGTTCAATCGTATCCAACACCCGGTTCGCCGTGATCTCCGCTGCCATCATTCGCTGCGAAACGAAAATAAGGTGGCAAGTGTACGCGGGTTCGCAGACCAGGACTCTAGGAACCCGGTAGACCCGAAGGCCTCCCACGCACAGCCGCCATGACATGAGTGACAGACCTATGAAGTATCTGCTCACGGACGGAAGACGTTGTGCGTCTAGAGATTACCCAGGCTGCGAAACCCGATCACTGATGGGCAGTGACGGGAACCAAATTACCGAGCAAGCCCAAGGCGCACAAGCCGGCGGATTCTGGCGTAGCCGTAGGCAACGGCGCAAGGTTTTGTAGCTTTCAGGACGTATCCTTGAGGACGTTTAAACAAACACCTTCCACCGATGTTTAACAGGCAGACCCACACGCCCTTTCAGGCCCACCCTGCCCCGCCCTTATTCTGAAACAGCCACTTGATTTCGCCCGCGCGCCTTCGCCCGATAGAGCGCCTTGTCCGCATTGTCCATCAAACTTTGCAGATCATTGTTCTGGAACTCCATGGAGGCGACACCGAGACTGGCCGATATGCGGTGGACGGGGCTGGACATCAAACCAGCGATCGCCTGGATCAGTTGCTCGGCCAAATTAACGGCGACCTCTATGGAGGTGTCCGGCAGCAGGATGGCGAACTCCTCGCCACCCAACCGGCCGTAGACGTCTGTGTCGCGAAAACAGCCGCTGATGACGCCCCCCATCTGACGCAATACCTGGTCGCCGACCTGATGGCCGTAGGTGTCATTGATGTGCTTGAAGTGATCCATATCCAGCATCACCACGCACAGTGGCAACCGCTTGTATTGGCAGTCATTGAACAATTGCTGCGCGCGCTCAAAAAAAGCCCGGCGGTTTTTCAATCCCGTGAGTTCATCGGTTTGTGCGGCATGCGTGGAAATGCGGTGCGCCTGCTCCATTTCACGGGTCAGGCGAAAAGCCGTTTCCAGGGCCTCGGACAGTTTGCGAGTCGCGTTGACGACAAATGAGGCAAACACCAGAACCGCCAGCGCCATACCGAATTGCAGGGTCGACTGTTGAAATAACAGCCACGTGGTACACGGCAACAACACCAGGCCAATTGACGCTAACGTCATGGACCGATAGGACGAGTAACACGACACGGCACTGACTGACATGCCGACGGCAAAGAGTATGACCAGCGACTGGGCCAGCAAGTCGTCATACGGCATGATCGCCAAAGCGCCTGCGCCCCAGATACCGGCAGACAACATCAGCGTTGTCCAATAGGTCTGCTCCCAGCGTTGAGGTGTGCGCTGACTGTCCGGGCAACGAAAATAGGCAACAAACATTCCGACGCGCAGCAATGATGATGCGGTCAGCAGTCCAATCCAGACGAACACGATGCTGTGATCAATACGCTCCCAGCACAGCCAACACAGCATGATTGCGGCCAGGTAACTGCCCAACACAGCAGACACGGATTGGTGGAATAGCTGACGCAGACGGTCACCACGCACTTGCGCGGTGATGAACGCCTCTTGGTCGTGCCGAACTCCTGGGCCAGCCATTTGATCCTCCTGATCATGATGCTGCGACAAAAAACGATTGTGACACCCAGTCACCCGGGTAAACAAACGGCTTACTGCTGCGGCGCAACCATCTTGAACCGGATATTGATGTCGTCGGAAACGACGGCATCGGCATATTCACCGTCGCCGACTTTGAAATCGCTGCGCTTGAGTGTTAACTGGCCATCGAAGATCCCGACGGCTTTCTCCGCTTTCAGGTGGACCGGAACCTCTACTTCGCGGGTGACGCCTCTGAGCGTCAGCTTGCCGGCGATCGTGTACTTGTCGTCACCCTGGGCTTTCACGCCGGTCGATTCAAAGGTCGCCACAGGATAAGCCGCCGAATCAAACCACGCAGGCTTTTGCAATTCAGCGTTGGCGTCACTGCTGCCGGCATTAATGCTGTCGAGCTGGATGGTGAGCGACGCATGAGCCGCTGCGGGGTTGGCCGTATCGAAATCTAGCGAGGCTTCAAACTTTTCAAACGTGCCATACACCCGCGAGCTGAACTGGTTGTACGTGAACGAGATCTTGCTCGCGGCTTGATTGACTTGCGTGTATTGGACCGCTTGGGCACAGGGCAAAAAAAGGAAGGTGAACAAAGCCGCCAGTACCGCGAGCCGCGGGAATCGAACAGTCATGGGATTCTCCGGTCAAGGCGTTCGGTCATGAGCCGAAATGCCTGCACACGCAGGCCACCAATAGGAGGACTAAAGCAAAGAACCACCGTTTATTCCACCTGCTGCGCGGACTTCCGACCACTTGTCGGCCAATCCGGCCCAGCGCCCTGTCCTGCCACCTGTGCGGGTCTTTAATTACCGATGCACTTACCGCGTCGGGAGACTGGACATGAAGATCGTCGTTATCGGAGGTACCGGGCTGATCGGCAGTAAAGTCTGCAAAAACTTGCAGGATCTGGGCCATGAAGCTTTCGCGGCGTCACCGAGTACCGGCGTGAATGTCATCAGCGGCGAAGGACTGACGGAGGCATTGAAGGGCGCCGACGTGGTGGTCGACGTGGCGAACTCGCCCTCTTTCGAGGACCACGCGGCGTTGCATTTTTTTGAGACCGCCGGGCACAACCTGTTGGCGGCGGAGAAAATCGACGGCGTCAAACACCATGTGGCCCTGTCGGTTGTCGGCACCGAACGGATGCTCGACAGCGGTTACTTCCGGGCAAAAATGGCGCAGGAAAATCTCATCAAGAAGTCGGGCATTCCCTACACCATTGTGCGGGCGACGCAGTTCTTTGAGTTTATCCATGCCATTGCTCACTCCGGGCGTGAGGAAAGCGACACCATTCACCTGACGTCCGCCGCGTTGCAACCGGTGGCCTCGGATGATGTCGCGACGGCGCTAACAACGATCGCGCTGCAGGCGCCTGCCAATCAGACCGTCGAAGTGGCTGGCCCTGATAACCGCCCTCTCATTGAGTTCGCAAGCRACTACCTGAAGCACACCAAGGACCCGCGCCAACCCATTGCGGACGACACCGTTCCTTACTTCGGTGCGTCGATCAATGATCAGTCGCTGACACCGGGCGCCAACCCTATTGTGGGCACGACCCGGTTTCAGGACTGGCTCAAGACTCACTAGGAAACTGCAAAAAAAAACGACCTCCTTGATGCGGGCATTAGTTGCCCTGCACAAAGGAGGTCGTTTCTGACAGGCTTTGAACCAGCCTGTAAGGCTTACTTGCTTGACCGGCTTAACAAGCGCCCGCGAAAGTCCGCGGATACGCAACGGCGTAGTCCGGTTGTTTCGCCCGTTGAGTCAACACAAGCATCGTCAGGAAACCCAGAGCAATCAGCACCGGATAAGCCATCAACAGTTCAGTCAGGGAATACTTCCAGGCCAGCGGACGCCCGATGCCCAACATGGCCGCATACATCCAGGAGACTGCCGATAGCGAACCGCAGAACAGCGCCAGCATCCGGGCGCTGAACTCGAGATTGAGCAATGAGCCTGCCTTTTGCAGAGCGGGCAAAACCAGGCGATGCAATACGATACCGTTATAAGTCAGCAACGCAACAATAATAACTTTGGCTTGAAGTTTTGGATTCATGAAGTAGTTCATACCTTTCTCGAGGTAATCAATACCAATGATCGCGGTACCGGTTACCCACAAAGCTATCAACGCAACAACGACAGACTTCTGAAGACTTTCCATGTGAGCATTATCATGCTCCGTAAATGTTTTTCGCTTAAATAGATCTTTGACCATCGCAATATCACTGGTCAATACCAAACCAATGGCGACACAACAGGCAACCAAATGGACATAAACAACGCCCATTCGTAAAAACTCCATGAATTCTTTATTTTCAATCAGGCTCATAATTGTATTTATCGCCACGGTACGTTCTCCACCTTTATTCGACAGTACTGATCGATGCTCTACAGGTTATGTACTTATTCCAAAACACCTGTTCGATCTACTGATTCAAGATAAGCCAAATCATAGACTTGGCACGGCTAAGTTCATTGACTCGCAAGGCGAACCAACAATCTGCTTAAGTATTTCTCCCGGGATTCAGTAAAAAAAATCCCCATAGCATTCGATGCACATGAGGTTCACTTTTCCACTTCTTTACTACGGCTAACTGGTGCAGGCCATGAATGACTGCTGAAGAATGAGAGCCCCAGAATACTCGAATGTTCATTTTCTGAGCACACTACCGACAAACGGTAGTTAGAATTTGTGACTTCTTGCTTCGATACTAAGTCATCAACTTCCCTGACAGGCCCATGACCACTGGCCTGCTTAATTTACATGGACTTCCTGATAAATTTATTGGATCCACTAGTTGCTGGCGCTGCCAAGGGGGGTTTTAATAGCGAGCGGCTCGCATTCAGGACCAACAACTAAAACAGTCATACTTTTTACGTTGGCAACTCTCAGGATGGATCGGCGCAGTCCTCTTTCGCCCAGGCCCGATGCAACAGCCTGATGACTTCCGCATCCGAGGTCTGGGAAAAATCCATGTACCAATGCCCAATCGACATCAACCATTCAGGCATGATGGGGCAGATCAATTCATCCACTTCACTGCGCAACGCCTCGACTGTTTCGGGTGGCCCCACCGGCACTGCAACCACGATTCGAGACGGTGCATGCACCCGCGCAGCGAGGATCGCTGCCATCATCGAGGCGCCTGTTGCCAGGCCATCGTCGATCAGAATCACCACTTGATCCTTGAGTTGAACCGGCGCGCGCGTTCCCCGGTAAACCTGCTCGCGCCGCAACAGCTCCCGCGTCTCCCGGGCGACCACCGCATCGAATGCGACCTTATCAATCGGATGCGCCCGCAACGCCTGTTCATTGAGAATCTGGATGCCGCCGCTGGCTATCGCGCCCATGGCGAACTCCTCGTGCGACGGCACCCCGAGCTTGCGCACCAGCATCAAGTCGAGGCGAACGTCCAGTGCCGAGGCCACTTCATAGGCCACCGGCACGCCGCCACGAGGCAAAGCGAGAACGATCACTTCCGGGCGATGAGCGTAGGCGAGCAACGGCGCCACCAGGCGCCGACCGGCCGCTGTCCGGTCCTGTAAAACGATGTTCGAAGGGGGACTCATTTGAAAACCTCCTCAGGCGATCACGCCCGTCGGTTTCATCACGCAGTCCCAGAGAATTGTCGGCCTGACCGTGACCGACATCAAGCCGCGCCGCTTACACCAATCGCTGGATTTTCTGATGTCGCCAAACGAACTGGTAGTAAGCCGTCTGCAACGCCAGCATCCCCAGATACGCCACCGGAAACGCCATCCACACGCCCTGCAAACCAAAATGCCCATCCAGCAGATACGCCACCGGCAATTGCACCAACACCACGCAAACAATCGACACCGCCATCGGCACCAACACCGTGCCGCTGGCGCGCATGATGCCGCCGACAATCGCCTGAAAACCAAACACCAACAGACTCCAGAGCATGATGTGCAACAAGTGTTCGGCCATCGCGCGCGTGGAGTCATCAGTCAGGAACAGCCCCAGCAACCAGTGCGACAACAGGTAACCCAGCAGCACCAACCCGCCGGTCAGGCACACATTGATCAGCAGCCCCGTGCGCAAAATCGGCCCCATACGCTCGATGTGCCCTGCCCCAATCGCCTGCGCCCCGAGAATCGATGCCGTGATTGCGATCGACAGCGCCGGAAACTGCACGTAGTTGACGATCTGCGTCACGGCCCCATAGGCCGCCGTCGCTTGCGAGCCGTGCTGGTTCACCAGCGCCAGAATCACCAACTCCGAGACCGACAACACCACCATCTGCAACCCGGTCGGCAAGCCGATGCGCAGCACCTTGCCGAGAATCACCCGATCCAGCTTCATTGCCGCAAACATCTCCCGGTCCGGCGCCAACGGATGCCCCTTGCGGATCAACCGCCACGCCAACCACCCCATCGCCGACAAGTTACCCGCCAACCCGGCATACGCCGCACTCTGAATCCCCATAATCGGCAAGCCGAACCAACCACGAATCAACATTGGCGTCAGCGCCAGCCCTATACACGTCGACACCACCAAGGCGATCAGCGGCGACAACGTATCGCTCACCCCGCGCAGCAGTTGGGTAAACAGCACGTAGACCAGCAGCGACGGCATAATCCACATCATCACGTGGGCGTAGGACACCGCGTCGTCCAGCACATCGGCCGGCGTGCCCAAACCCTGCAAGGCTGGCCTGGCGAACACGCTGCCCAGCACCGCGGCGGACAGGCCGATCATTGCGCCCAACAGCAAGGTGGTCGCGGCAATAGCCTTTACCAGATGCGATTCGCGCGCGCCCCAAGCCTGGCCGATCAACACACTGGCACCCGCGCCGAGACCGATAACCAGGGCGATGAAGAAGAAGACGATGGGAAACATGCCTGACACGGCCGCCAGGGCTTGGGTGCCGAGCATCTGGCCGATGTAGATGCTGTTGACGGTGCCTGACATGGATTGGAGGAAATTCGACAGGACCATCGGGGCGAGGAACAGGAGGTAGGTTTTCCAAAGCGGGGTTGATTGGGTGGGGATTTGCATGGAGGGGCCGTCTCGGACTGGGGCGCGGTGTGAGGATTCTACGCCAGGGCAGTGATATCAGGCCGCTCTTGTTCAGGGGATTTGCAGAGCATGGCACGTCATGCCTGCTATCGCCCGATAGCAGTTATTCACTCAGCGCGTGACGGGGCAATGCAATTGAAATCAACGCGGSAAGCAGCACGAACGCACTCGATATCCATAGGCACGCCCCCAACCCATACACCTGGTAAACCCAGCCGGATAGCACCGTGCCGATCAACCGCCCCAAGGCATTCGACATGTAATAAAACCCCACATCCAGTGAAACGCCGTCTTCCTTGGCGTAGGACACGATCAGGTAGCTGTGCAACGACGAATTCACTGCGAACAGCACGCCAAAAATCATCAGCCCACCCAGCAGCACTGCCTGTTGCGACAGCCCGGTGTTCAACCCGAGCGCGATTGCCGCCGGCAGGCCCGCCAGGGCAAGTGCCCATAAAAACGCTGCACGGCCATCCGGCACGTGACCATGTTTCTTTCCGGTGATGTTCGGCGCGAAGGATTGCACGATGCCGTAGCCAATCACCCAGGCCGCCAGGAAGCCGCCAACCTTCCAGAAGTCCCAGCCGAAGACACTGCTCAGGTACACCGGCAAAGCCACCACAAACCAGACATCGCGAGCGCCGAACAGAAACATCCGCGCTGCCGAGAGAATGTTGATCGCCCGGCTCTTGGACAGGATGTCGCGAAACTTCGGCTTGGCTTTCGCCTTGCCCAGGTCCTTTTTCAACAGGATCAAGCTGCTGATCCAGATCAGAGCCAGGACACCTGCCATCGCCAGCAAGGCGCCTTTGAAGCCAATCACTGCCAGCAAGGCTCCGCCCAGGAAGAAACCGACACCCTTGAGTGCGTTCTTCGAGCCGGTAAGGATCGCCACCCACTGGTAGAGCGTGCCCTGCTGCCCCTCCGGAACCAGCAGCTTGATCGAGCTTTTGGCACTCATCTTGTTCAGGTCTTTGGCAATCCCCGACAGCGCCTGAGCCCCCATCACCCATGGGATGGTCAGCCAGGCGACAGGAACTGTCAGCATCAGCAGCGTCGCGACCTGGAGGCCCAGCCCGATGTTCATGGTTCGGTTCAGACCCAGCCGGGCACCGAGATAACCACCCACCAGGTTGGTGATCACGCCAAACAGTTCGTAGAACAGAAACAATGCCGCGATTTGCAGTGGGCTGTAGCCCAACGCGTGAAAGTGCAGCACCACCAACATGCGTAAAGCGCCGTCAGTGAGGGTGAAGGCCCAGTAGTTGCCCGTGACGAGCAAGTACTGCCGCACTTCTGGAGCGAGGGCTGACAACGCTTTCATGACCGCTCCTCAGACGGCCAGACCGACCATTCTGGCCAGTTCGACGGTGCGGTTGGCATAGCCCCATTCGTTGTCGTACCAGGCATAGAGTTTGACCTGGGTGCCGTTGATGACCATGGTCGACAGCGCATCAATGATCGATGAGCGCGGATCGGTACGGTAGTCGATGGACACCAGTGGTCGCTCTTCAAAACCGAGGATGTCTTTGAGCTCATTCTCGGAAGCGTCCTTGAGGAACTGATTGACCTCTTCGACAGTGGTGGCCCGCTCGACTTCAAAGACACAGTCCGTCAGCGAAGCGTTGGCCAGCGGCACACGCACGGCATGACCATTGAGGCGTCCGCGCAATTCCGGGAAGATTTCAGCGATGGCCGTGGCCGATCCGGTGCTGGTCGGAATCAGGCTCATGCCCGAAGCACGCGCACGGCGCAGATCCTTGTGCGGCTGGTCGAGAATGCTCTGTGTGTTGGTCAGGTCGTGAATCGTGGTGATCGAACCGTGACGAATACCCAGTTTTTCGTGGATCACTTTGACGACGGGTGCGAGGCAATTGGTGGTGCACGAAGCGGCAGTGATGATGCGATGTTGCGCCGCATTGAACAGTTGATGATTGACGCCCATAACGATGTTCAAAGCGCCCTCTTCCTTCACGGGAGCGCTGACCACTACGCGCTTCACTCCTTGGTCGAGGTACGCCTGAAGCACGGCGACGGTTTTCATCTTGCCGCTGGCTTCAATCACCAGATCACAGCCCGACCAATCGGTGTCGGCAATCGCCTTGTTGGCCGTTACCTTGATGCGTTTGCCGTCGATGACGATGCTGTCGCTCTCGGAATCAGCCTGGTAATTCCAACGGCCATGCACCGAGTCGAAGTTCAACAGGTGCGCATGAGTCGCCGCGTCACCGGCGGGATCGTTGATCTGCACGAATTCGAACTCGGGCCAGCTCCAGGCTGCTCGCAAAGCGAGGCGACCGATCCGGCCAAAACCATTGATGCCAACTTTGATAGTCATGTTGTTGTCTCTGAATCTGTTGTCAGTGGGCATTCGACCGGACGTCCTCAGATGGAGCGCTGATTGACACGCTTCATGAGTTCTTCCGCCGACTCTTTGCGCTCGGAATAACGATCAACCAGATAGTCCTGACGGTCACGAAGCAGCAGCGTGAACTTCACCAGCTCTTCCATCACATCAACGACGCGGTCATAGAACGGAGAAGGTTTCATCCGGCCGTTATCGTCGAATTCCATATAGGCCTTCGGCACAGAAGACTGGTTGGGGATGGTGAACATACGCATCCAACGTCCCAGCACCCGCAGCTGATTGACCACGTTGAACGATTGCGAGCCACCGCACACCTGCATGACGGCGAGAGTTTTGCCCTGGGTCGGCCGTACCGCCCCCATGGACAGAGGCACCCAGTCGATCTGCGCTTTGAACACTGCGCTCATATTTCCGTGACGCTCTGGAGAGCACCAGACCTGTCCCTCTGACCACAACACCAAGTCGCGCAGCTCCTTCACACGAGGGTGATCGTCTGGTGCGTCATCTGGCAGCGGCAAGCCCGATGGATTGAATATCCGGGTCTCGGCACCAAAGTGCTCCAGCAGCCGAGCGGCCTCTTCTACCATCAGGCGACTGAAGGAGCGCTCACGGGTCGATCCGTACAGCAGCAAAATGCGCGGTTTGTGGATGGAGGTCTTTGCGATACCGAGTTTTTCTGCCGATGGGAGATCAATCAGTTCGGTATCGAGTTGGGGCATATGGTCATCAAACATAGTCTTTGTCCTGCGCAATGGCGGCTCTTGGATTCATCGAACGCTTTCACAGCAGGTCAGTGCCCGTTGAGGACGGTCACCCATTCCATCAAGACGTTTGGCGTCAGGGCTCAACCAATGCGCGTTGCTTTCGAGCACTGTGGTCAGCACTTGATGGACCCAATCGGGGAGATTCGGGTGCAGTCGGTAATACACCCATTGGCCTTGCCGACGGTCAGACAACAAACCGCAGCTGCGCAACTGCGCGAGGTGTCTGGAGACTTTTGGCTGGCTCTCATCCAGTGCGCAGGTCAGCTCGCAAACACATAGCTCTCCTTCACGGGTGATGAGCAGCATTGTGCGCACCCGAGTGTCGTCAGCCAGGCATTTGAAAACTGTGGTCGGTGTCAGCGGGTCAGTCATTTCGTTTCTCAGTGTTTGTTTATGACTGATCGAAACGCTCCCCAGCGAAAGGACACGGGCTTTGCTGGTCAGAGTGAAGTCTCAGCTCATATACGGGATAACGAATATATGGTTTTCCGCATATAAGGTAAATAGTCGACTTCAGATTAAAACGATTGGATTGCGCCGCCCTCTTCAACGAAAGCTCACCCTGCTGTTCGAGTCGTACCGGCGGCGCATGGACGCATTACATACCCAAAAACTTGAAAAGCCACAAAGCTCCCATCCCGACCGCCAGCGTCAGGACAGTATTTCGAGTCTGCCAAGCGACCCACGCAGCAATAATGGCGGCGGGTATCTGAGGGTTATTCAACACGAACGCACCCTGCCCGTTGGGGTACACCACGGCAGGTAGTACAAGGGCGGCCAGCACACTCGCCGGGACATACAGCAAGGCCCGCCTCAGTAGTGCCGGGATTCGAAACCGGCCATAGAGTTCGACAAAGGAAAGTCGCATGGCGAACGTTCCCACACCGACCGCCAGGAACAGCCCCCATAAGGCTAAATCACTCATGATGTCTCCCTCTCGATGTCATGGGTCCGCGTATCGCTGCTTTTGCGAAAACGCTCGATCAGCAGACCCGCCATCACACCGCCGATGGAAGCGGTTACCAGCCCAAGGTTAAAGGGCATATCGACCGCAAACACGGCAAGCAACCCGCCGACCGAAGCGGCACCCAGACTCGCTGCACTGCGTATACCGGGAACCAGAAGCGCCAGGAAAGAAAGCGGTATGGCAAAGCTCAAGGACCAGGACTCGGGGATGCTTGCTCCCAAGTAGACGCCGGCCAGTACCGACAGTTGCCATGTCAGCCACATGGCAACAGCGGTGCCGGCATAGTAGTGGTGTGCAAACTGCCCCAGCTCCCCGGAGGAAAGCTTTAGACTGGACAGTGCATAGGACTGGTCAGAAAGCATGTAGGACATAGGCCATGTCCAGCGCCGGGGTAAATGATGCAGATGGGGGGCCAGTGACGCGCTGTACATGATGAAGCGCAAGTTGATGACCAGGGCCGTGACCACAATCGCCAACGGCACAACGCCCGTATGGAGCAGTTGCAGTGCGACCATTTGAGCGGATCCTGAATAGAACAGCAGCGTCATGCCCATGGTCGTGCCAGGCGACAGGCCCATATTGATTGCCATGACCCCCGTCAGCAAGCCGAATGGAACGACACCGGGACTCAATGGAAGGAGCGCCCGGACGCCTTGCATAAACGCTTCTCTTCCTGTTCGGTAAGGCATTCCTACTCCTTATAGCCCAGACACCCTGGACGGGCTCAAGCCAGCAACTCGGTGATCCACCGGGCCTGCCGGGCGATGACCTGCACTTTCTCCTCGGGCACGGCCTGTCGCGCCCGGGCGAAGTTGCTCAAGGTCTTGTGCTTCTCTCGCAGTATGCGCTGCCACTTGAACAGGAACGCCGGGCTGCGGGCCTGCATCTGCAACGGGCCGAAATACAGTTCCTCGTCGGTGTACATCACCGGCCCGTCGCGCTCGGCGACGATGATTTCGTAGTCGAAACGGTTTTCCCGCAGCAATTCCTCGCAGAGGATGCGATAGCCATTGCCCATCAACCATTGGCGCAGCGGCTGCTCGCCGCCGTTGGGTTGCAGGATCAGACGCTCCTGGCCACTCAGGTGCGCCTTGCCGTTGTCGAGAATGTCACGGATCGTCTCGCCGCCCATGCCACAGATGCTGATCGCCGTGATCCCGTCTCCCGGCTCGATCGCCGCCAGGCCGTTGGCCAGGCGCACGGTGATCCGCTGGTCGAAGTCATTCTCGCGCACGGTACGCTCGGCCGAGAGGAACGGCGTCAATGCCACTTCGCCGGCCACCGCCGCTTCGATGACACCCCGGCGCATCAACGCCACCGGCAGGTAGCCGTGATCCGAACCGATATCGGCCAGGCGCGCACCTGCCGGCACATGGGCCGCCACGCGCTCCAGGCGCATGGACAATGTCTGTTCGTTCAACTGCTGTTCCTTTTCACCACGAACGTCCGGCACCTTAGCCAGATCGGGAGGCGATTCTGCCGGGCAATGCGGTGCAATTCAAATTCCGGCGACCACGGCCATTAACTGCGCTCCAGCCAGGCACGGGCGATTTCTTCACGTGTAGCGAACCAGACCCCATCGTGTTGCCTGGCATATTCGATGAATTGCTTGATCGCCCTCACCCGCCCATGGCGGCCCACCATGCGTGGATGAACCCGATCGACATCATGCGGGGTCCTTCAGCGGACTCCTCATAAAGGACCCCGAAGCTTTCTTTCATGTACTCGCAATGTGCCGGCTGGCTCCGCAAACTGAAAATCAGCAAGCCTTCGAAACGCATCAAGTCGACAAGGCAACCCGTCCTATCCCGGCAAACTCAACTTCCACTTGCATCCCGGCCGACGCCCAGTAGATACCGGTCCAGCTACCACAAGCCACCAGGTCACCTGCTCGCAAGGGGCTGCCCAGTGCTGCAGCGTGACGCGCCAGCCACGGCAGCGAACTCAGCGGCTCACCGAATGGATGGCTGCCAACGCCGACGAACTCAGGCTCCCCGGCCACCCGCAACGTCACCTGTTGTCTTGACCAATCCGGCATTTCCCCCAGCGTTTGCGATTCACCGAGTACCAGCGCGCGGTTGAGTTGCTGGTCGGCCAGCCGAAGCAGTGGCGCGGCCTGATCGCCCTGCAGCCAGCGCGTGCCACACAGTTCGATGCCCGGCATCCACACATCGACCGCCGTACAGGCCATGGCCAGATCAGTGTGCTGGTCGAGGTCGCGCGACAGGCGCACGATCAGTTCTCCCTCGATCCCGAAACCGAAGGCATCGCCCGGCGGAACCTGCCAACCCGACGGGTGTACCGCCATTGCCGGTACCCCGGCGGCGCTGATCAGCCCTCCCGGAGCGCCGCCCAGTTTCCAGGCCGCTGGCGGCCCGGAGGCGAACCAGCCGAGGGCATCCGCTACCTGGTGCTGCACGGCATAGGCTTCGGCTTCGCTAGCCAGTTCCAGGGTTGGCAACGGTTGTTGGCGCCCCTCACGCCAACCACGAATCAGGATGGCGGCCACCTGCGCGACCGCACTCACAATGGCAACTCAGTCTTACGTCGGCGCAGTTGCGCGGGCGCCGGGCGCTCGCACGGCAGAAACTGACCGCGACCAGCCTCACCGCGCGGCTCGCCATCCCAGACCACCTCACCGCGAGACAGGGTCATGGCCGGCCAGGCGCTCAGCGTCATGCCGGCGTAAGGGGTGTAATCGACGTTGTGGTGCAGCATTTCGTTGCACAGGTGCACCGACTCACCTTCGCTCCAGATCACCAGGTCGGCATCCGCGCCAATAGCGATGCTGCCCTTGCGCGGATACAGCCCATACATCTTGGCGGCATTCGTGGAGGTCAGCGCAACAAAGCTTTGCGGGGTGATGCGCCCAGTGCGCACGCCTTCGGACCAGAGCAGTGCCATGCGGGTTTCGACACCGGGAATGCCGTTGGCGATCTGGTCGAACGACAGCTCTTCACCGTGGGCCTTCTTGCCATTCGGGCCATCGAAGCGAAAGGGTGCGTGGTCTGACGAGAAAATCTCGAACGAGCCGTTCTCCAGGCCATCCCAGATCACCTGCTGGTTTGCGGCATCGCGCGGCGGCGGGCTGCAGATGCACTTGGCACCTTCGAAGCTGTCGTCACACCCCAGCGAGTCGGCGGTCAGGAACAGGTATTGCGGGCAGGTTTCGGCGTACACCTTCAACCCCTGGCTCTGGGCCCAGCGAATCTGCTCCACGGCCTCGCGACCCGACACGTGCACGATCAGGATCGGCACGTCCACCAGTTCGGCAAGGGCGATGGCACGATGGGTCGCTTCGCGCTCCACCAGCATCGGCCGCGACGCGCAGTGGTAGCGCGGTGCAGTCAGCCCGGCCGCCAGTAGTCGCTCGGTAAGCCAGGCGATGCAATCGCTGTTCTCGGCGTGGACCATCACCATGGCGCCCTCACGGCGCGCGACCGACAACGTCTCGAGAATCTCCCGGTCGCCCAGCTTCAGCGCATCGTAGGTCATGTAGATCTTGAACGATGTATAGCCTTCAGCAATCAAGGCCGGCAGTTCTTCAAGCAGCACCTGCGGGGTGGGGTCGGTGACGATCAGGTGGAAGGCATAATCGATCACCGGCTTGTTACCCGCCCGACGATGGTAGTCATCCACGGCAGAGCGCAGACTTTCGCCCTTCTGCTGGCAGGCGAACGGGATGACGGTGGTGGTGCCGCCGCAGGCCGCCGAGACCGTGCCGCTGAAGAAGTCATCGGCCATCACCGAGCCGTCGCCAGTCGGCTGGTCGAGGTGCACGTGGCTGTCGATGCCACCGGGGGTGACATGCCGGCCTGCCGCGTCGATTTCCTGGTGACCTTGCGGCAGGTCCAGGCCAAGGGAGACGATGCGCCCATCACGAATACCGATATCGCTGGTGAACGTGTCCGCGGCGGTTACCACGCGGGCGTTGCGAATCACCGTATCAAAAGGTTGCATATCAGGCCTCTTCCAGAAGTAACCGGCCCCAGCCGGTCAGGCGGGCTGGCTGTTCCCCCTGAACTCTTTCACCACAGTGGGGAATAGCACATCATTTTTTTGATCCGGCGTGATTGCCACGCAATCAAGTTCGTTCAAGCCAGGCTCGAGCGATTTCTTCACGCGTGGCGAACCAGACCCC
>NZ_JBFULH010000053.1:0-18072 GCF_056400445.1 Pseudomonas sp. P5_B2
CCCTCACCAAAGGGCCCCCTCGCCACAGGGTTCACTCCCACATTTTTAGATGTGTGGTGGCTGTGTATCAGCGTGTATACAGCCCGCCCCCTGACACACCCCACCCATAAAACCCGCCCGCAACGACACATCGCAGATACACCTGCTTGATGAACTACGCCTGTCGATTGGCCAAGCCGATCAACGCGCTCAACTCACTCAATGCTACGGAGTATCACCATGTTCAAACTCTCAACGTCCTCCCTGACCCTCGGCCTGCTCATCGCCGGTGGCCTGGCCCTGTCAAACGTCGCTTCGGCCTCCGAATCCGAAGCGTTCAGCATGAAACAACTGGCCCACGGCTACAGCCAGGTCCAGGCCGACACCGCGGAAAAACCCGCCGAAGGCAAATGTGGCGAAGGCAAGTGCGGCGCCAGCGAGTAACCCGTCGCGCGGGGCACGTCGTGGCCCCGCATTCCAGACTCAGTGGAGATCAATCCCATGAACATCTCACTCGCATCGGCCGTGAAAGGCCTGCACCTGAACCTCGACCGCGCCGGTAGCTGGCTCGCGCCCTTGACCTTGCGATTGTTCATCGCCTGGGAGTTTTTTGAGTCGGGCCTGGAAAAATGGAACGGCGACAACTGGTTTGCCGACATCCAGGAGCGTTTTCCGTTTCCGTTCGACCAACTGCCGGCCACGCTGAACTGGGAATTGTCGATGTGGGCCGAGCTGATTGGCGCCCTCGCCATTCTGGTGGGCTTCGGCACGCGGGTATCGGCAATCAGCCTGATTGTGGTCACTGTGGTCGCCACAGCCGCCGTTCACTGGCCGGCCGATTGGTCTACATTAAGTGAGCTTGCCCAAGGTTACGCCATCAGCAACAAGGGTCATGGCAACTTCAAACTGCCGCTGATCTACCTCGCCGCCCTGATGCCCTTGTTGCTCTCGGGTGCCGGCAAGCTGAGCCTCGATACGCTGCTGGCGCGAATTTTCTGGCGCCGTCACAATCGTTGAGATGCTACCGTGGCAAGCTTCACTCTTCACCTCACTTTGCGTAGACAGGAGCCCCCATGAGCGTGACCACCCAATGGATCGACATCGACAGCGACGAAGGTACGTTCGGCGCTTACCTGGCCATTCCTCATACCCAAAGCGGTCCGGGGATCGTACTGATCCAGGAGATCTTCGGTGTCAACGAGCACATCCGCTCGGTCGCCGAGCAATACGCCGCTGATGGTTATCTGGTGATCGTGCCGGACCTGTTCTGGCGCAACGGCCATCGCATCGAACTGACCTACGACGAATCGGGCTGGAAACGCGCCGTCGAGTTGATGAACGCCACCGATATCACCAAGGCCCAGGCCGACATCAAACTGGCTATCGACGCGCTCGATGACCAGCCAGGGCTCGATGGCGGCATCGCGTCCATCGGTTATTGCTTTGGCGGCCTGCTCTCGTACCTCACCGCCGCCAACGGACTGGTGGAAGTGGCCGTCGCCTACTACGGCGGCGGCATCCAGAATCACCTGGACCGCGCCGATGACATTGAAGTGCCTTTGCTGATGCACTTCGGTGAACAGGACAGCCACATTCCGCTGGAAGCCGTGGAGAAAATCGCCGAACGTTTCGACACCAACGATAACGTGGAAATTGTCGTGTATCCGGAAGCCGAACATGGCTTCAACTGCTCGCACCGCGACAGCTACAACCAGCGCGCAGCGGCCGAGGCGCATGGCAATACGCTGATCTTTTTGGGTCAGGAACTGTAAAAACCGTCTGCCATGAAAAAGGCCCCTTCATCGCTTGATGAAAGGGCCTTTTTTGTTGGGCGCGTTTACCGGATCACAGCTCTTCCGGTTGAGCCGTAACGGCCAACGCCGGCTGAGCATTACGCTCATGAACATGGCGATGGGGCGTGCGGTCGATGTTCAGGCTCAGAATCTCCGGACGGCTGTAGTGGCCACGGCCGTCCATTTGGCGTTTGCGGATCTCGATCTCGAACAAGTCGAGGTCAGCGATGACCTCGCCTTCGCCTTCGGTCAGCGCGCCGATCACTTCGCCTTGCGGGTCAATAATCGCGGTGTAACAACCGCCGGAAATCGGGCCGATCTCGCAACCGGTGTCGGCCATGATTTGCGCTTGCTGTTCCGGGTACAGCCAGGCGGTCGAGTTGACCACGAAGCACGCCGATTCCAGCGCGTGCATGCGGATGCTGACTTCCATCTGACGGGTGAAGCGCTCACCGGCAAACGAACCGGGGTACATCGAGGCGTGGATCTGCTCGCCGTCTTCGATCAAGGCATACCGCGCCAGCGGGTTGTAATGCTCCCAGCACGCCAGTTGACCTATACGGCCGACGGCACTGTCGGTGGCGCGCAGGCCGGAGCCATCGCCCATGCCCCAGATCATGCGTTCGTGATAGGTCGGCGAAATCTTGCGACGCGCTTGGATCAGGGTGCCGTCGGCATCAAACAGCAGCTGCGTGTTGTACAGCGTGCTGCCATCGCGCTCATTGACGCCGATGGACACCACCATGTTGGCTTCCCTGGCARCCTTGCCGATTTCATCGGTGGTCGCCGACGGCACTACCACGGCCTGATCGAGCAGCTTGTAATGCTCGGAACCCATTTTGAAAGGCGCCTGCACAAAGGAGAAATACGGGTAGTACGGCACGATGGTTTCCGGGAAAACGGCGAACTGCACGCCCTTCTCGCCGAGTTCGCGAATCTTGTTAACGACCTTTTCTACCGTGCCTTCACGACTGTAGAGCACGGGGGCGATTTGGACGGCAGCGGCTTTGATGATAGTCATGGCGGTGATCTCACTGAGGGATTGGGCTTCAACGAGATCGAGATTACGGCAATAATATTTTGTCTTAAATGCCAAATACACCACCTTTCAGGACATCGACCGATTAGCGCGCTGAATGACCTGTGGCGGCTGTCCGAACGCACGAATAAACGCCCGGCGCATGCGCTCCCGGTCGCCAAACCCGGTTTGCGTCGCCACCACATCGATGGCGTGTCGACCGGTTTCCATCATCAATCGCGCCGCTTCCACCCGCAGGTTTTCGATGGCTTTGGCCGGCGTTTGACCGGTTTCGGCATGGAACACCCGACTGAATTGCCGGGGACTCAGATGGGCCGCGCTGGCCAACTCCTCCACCGATAACGCGGATTTCAAGTGTTGTTTGGCATAGGTCAACGCCGCCTGGATCCGGTCGGTCTTCGGTTCGAGTTCCAGCATCACCGAAAACTGCGACTGGCCACCCGCGCGGCGGTGATACACCACCAATTGGCGCGCCACCGTGCGTGCAACGTCGGCACCAAGGTCCGATTCAACCAGCGCCAGAGCCAGGTCGACACAGGCACTCATTCCGGCGGCGGTCCAGATATTGCCGTCATTGATGAAGATGCGGTCCTCTTCGACCAGCACCTTTGGATACGCCCGCTGCAAGGCCGGTGCATGACACCAGTGAGTGGTCGCCCGTCGACCCTCCAGCAAACCCGCTTCGGCCAGTGCAATTGCCCCGGTACAGATCGACCCCAGACGCCGGGTAGACGCACTGGCGCTGCGCAAAAACGCAACCATGCCCGGCGACGTTGGCCGGACCAGGTTGTCGCCCATCACCAGCAGCGTGTCGAACGCACGCTGATCGAATGCGCGGGTTTCCACACCGAAACCGGCGGAGGTCTGCACCATGCCACCCTGCTCGGATAACAGCGAAAGGCTGTACACCGGCTCGTCGGCACTGTTGTTGGCCAATTCGAATGTCGCGCACATGGCCAGGCCGAGTACCTGGAAACCGGGGTAAACGATGAGTCCGATGTTGAGCACAGTGGTTGTCCGTAAATGTGGTATGGCAGGTTTCAAGCCATCTGAGCAGGACTCTACTCTGCGGTGAACTGCACCGGTATTGAAAATAAGCACCCGGATGGACTAATGGCGATCATTAAGGCAAGGCGCAAAACCTGTGGGAGCGAGCCTGCTCGCGATAGCGGACTKACATTCAACATTGATGTCGACTGTTACACCGCCATCGCGAGCAGGCTCGCTCCCACAAGGATTGCGGCATTACCCGGATGGCGCAATGGACTTAACCTCGTCCCAGCGTTTTAATCGCAGAGGACTTTCAAAGCACAACAAGGGATCACAATGCTCGACATTTCCATGCAAGACAGCGCCGCACCGGATGGCGTGTGCTACGGCTGCGGCAGCCGTAACCCTCACGGGCTGCACGTCAAAAGCCACTGGCACGAAGATGGCGTTCACGTCGTTGCCGAGCATCTGCCCGACGCCAAATACTGCGGCTGGCCGGATCTGGTGTACGGCGGATTGATTGCGATGTTGGTGGATTGCCACTCCAACTGGACCGCCATGGCTTACCACTACCAGGCAGAAAACCGCGAACCGGGCTCACTGCCGCGCATCGACTGCGTCACCGGCAACCTTGGGATCAAGTTCATCAAACCGACGCCGATGGGCGTTGCGCTGACCTTGCGCGCCAGGGTTGAGGGCGATGTCGGGCGCAAGACCCGGGTCATCTGCGAGATCTTCGCCGACGGCGTGCTCACGGCCGTAGGTGATTCGGTTTTTGTTCGGGTCGATACCGGGCAACTGGCCGCCGCCGCGCATGGTCGTGATGTGTAAGGGCTTTATCACTACTTCGCCTTCCCGTTATTGGGTTTGTAGAACACGAACAACCCGATACTCGCCGTTTTGATGTACTTCCTGGCCCAGACCGGCTTCACCGTCTTGTCATGGAAGTACATCGCGCCGCCTGTACGATCCGGCAGCTGCTTGTTCAGCGCCTTGCGCGCGATTTCCTTGGCCAACTCATATTGGGTTTCTTCCTGGACCTTGTCCGGGCGCCCGTCGCACCACCAGGAAAACTGGCAGTTTTTGGTTTCGGAACCTTGCTTGACCACCGCGCACACGGTGTCAGGAAAACCTTCGTGGCCTAGGCGGTTCATCACCACGCTGGCCACCGCTTCCATATCCGCCGCGTTCTTGCCTTTGGCTTCCCAGTAAATGGAGCGGGCCATACAAGTAATCGCATCGTCCAGCGGGGACTTGCCGGCCGGGTCGACGGCCTGGACTTCGGTCGGGGTGATGGTCTGGGACTTGGGCACCGGCACATTGCTGCCCTTCTCTGCCGCCTTGTGTTCCAGCACCTGCGCCTTGTCTTCCGCCACCTTTTGATCGTCCGCTATGGCCTGTCCGGCGAGCAGTGAAACGACGAGCACCGCGACGATCCAATTGACGGGCATAGTGCAAACACTCAGGTAGGCGTCGGCATAGTGTAGTAGCGAAATCATGTCAGCTACGGAGTCATAAACTGCAAAAAAGCCATTGCCTTGTACGGGGGGAGTTCGCGCATCATGGGCACAGTCCGTCCGAGGGGGTTTTCATGCACGTCTTATCATCCGCTATGCGCATTTCGGGGTTGTCGCTGGGTCTGGTGCTTGCCAATACGGCCGTGGCGTCGGAGGAAACGCAGCTGACCGACTCGATCAACGCCTTTCGCAGCCTGACGCAGAATTGCGCCGGTCAGGTCTCGTCAGAGTTGCCACCGCTAAGCAGCGATCCGCGTCTGGTATTACCGGCCAGAGGACCGGTCGACTTGCAGCAGGCCATGGTCCGTGCGTCATATCCGATGTTCAATGTGCAAGCGATTACCCTGACCGGCCCACGTGATGCGCAAGCGGCGATGATGGCGGTGCAGGAAAGCTTCTGCCAGGTGGTGCTGGACCCAAAATTCATCGACATCGGTGTCAGCCGCCAAGGCAACGATTGGCGAATCGTGCTCGCCCGTCCCCTGTTACCCGCGCGCCAGGGCGATGCCGCCGCCGAAGGCCAGAAGCTGTTGGTCGAGCTCAACGCCGCGCGCACCCAACCGCGTAAATGCGGCGGCCAGGCGTTTGCCGCGACCACAGCGCTGGCCTGGAACGCCCTGTTGGCGTCTGCCGCCGAAACCCACTCCCGGGCCATGGCCAACGGCAACTTTTTCGATCACAAGGACCGTGATGGCCGCACGCCCGGTGACCGCGCGGAACTGGCGGGTTACAACTTCCAGCAGATAGGCGAGAACATTGCCGCCGGACAAGACACCGTGCGCAAGGTGGTCGACGGCTGGCTGGCCAGCCCCGGTCATTGCGCCAACCTGATGAATCCACAGTTCCGTGAACTCGGCGCCGCTTACGCGGTGGACCCGAAGAGCGATGCGGGAATTTACTGGACGGCCATGTTCGGTACGCAATAAGGACGATGATCAGAGCAGTGATCAGCCGCTCTTACAGCGTTTGCTGACTGTTGCCAACGGTTTTGGCCTTTTCGATGGCCCAGTCCATCGCCGCCTCCATGTCCAGCAAATGCGGGGATGGATGGTGGTCCTCTTCAATCACCGAGCCGTCCGGCCGGTACACACCGATCAGCATTTTCAAGGAGCCGTCTTTCAGTATCTCGGCTGTGACCTTGATCGAGCATCCGTTGGAAAGCGTCTCCTTGTGTTCCTCATGGCGTTCAGTCATTGCTGTCTCCCTCTCGTGGTGAATGGATCGGGTCAGTCATCCTTTCTGAGCGTAGTAGAAGTTCGCCCGGGATCATTGCCCGGCACGGCACGTTTCAACAAAGACGTACCTCCCGAGACAGGGGCGGAATGCCACCTATACTGCTTTCCACCAACCCCGCCCGGGGCCTGCACTACCGACAATAAAAAGCAGAGGTGGAACATGGTTTGGCAGCAAGTCTACGATCCCTTCGGTAACCCGGTCATTTCAACCCTCATGGCCGCCGTGCCGGTGGTGGTGATGCTGGCCGCCCTGGCGTTTTTCCACATCAAGGCGCACATGGCTGCGTTACTCGCGCTGGCGTCTGCCCTGGTGATTGCGATCCTGGCTTTCGGCATGCCGGCGGGCATGGCCGGCTCGGCGGCGTTGTTCGGCGCTGCCAACGGCTTGCTGCCGATTGGCTGGATCGTGCTCAACATCATCTTCCTGCACCGACTGACCACCGAGAACGGCTCGTTCAAAGTGCTGCAGGATTCCCTGGCGCGCATCACCGACGACCGACGACTGCAATTGCTGCTGATCGCCTTCTGTTTCGGCGCGTTTTTCGAGGGCGCGGCCGGCTTCGGTACACCGGTGGCGGTGACCGGTGCGATCCTGATCGGGCTCGGCTTCTCACCTTTGGCCGCGTCCGGCCTGGCCTTGATCGCCAATACCGCACCGGTTGCGTTTGGCGCACTGGGCACGCCGATCATTACGTTGGCCAAAGTGACCGGGCTGGATGAAATGGAGCTGTCGATGATGGTCGGTCGCCAGCTACCCTTCTTCTCGGTCCTGGTGCCGTTCTGGTTGATCTGGGCCTTCGCCGGTTGGCGCAAAATGCTGGAAATCTGGCCGGCGATTCTCGTGGCCGGGGTCAGCTTCGCGGTACCGCAATTCCTGGTATCCAACTACCACGGCCCGATGCTCGTAGACGTGATCGCCGCGCTGATTTCCATGGCCTGCCTGACGGGTTTCCTCAGGGTCTGGAAACCCGCCACGGTGCACACCTCGGCCGCCTTGACCGGACGCGTCGACAACTCGAAGATCGACGAAGAGCATCAGCACACGCCCGAGGTCAGCGCGACCTTTGCCAGCGATGCCAAACCGGCGGTGATGCGCGCCTGGATGCCGTGGATCATTCTCACGGTCTTCGTCTTCGCCTGGGGCACACAGAGCTTCAAAAACATGTTCGATACTCGCCCGGCGATCGATCCGGCCACCAGCTCGGCCAAACTCGACCCGCAAGGCAAACCGATGCGCGAGGCGAACCCGATCTTCGCCCCGATCGTGACCTTTACCAACCTGCACCAGCAGGTTGAAAAAGTACCGCCGGTGGTGCCTGCACCTAAAACCGAGGACGCGATCTACAAGTTCACCTGGTTCACCTCCACCGGTACCGGCATCTTGCTCTCTGCCATCCTCGGCGGCCTGCTGATGGGCTACTCGATTCCGCAACTGGTACGCCATTACCTGCGAACGATATGGGTGGTGCGCTACTCGCTGATCACCATTGTGGCGATGCTGGCCCTGGGTTACCTCACGCGTTACTCGGGACTGGACGCCACCATGGGCCTGGCCTTCGCCGCGACCGGTATTTTCTACCCCATGTTTGGCACCCTCCTCGGCTGGCTCGGCGTGGCCCTGACTGGCTCCGACACCGCGTCCAACGTGCTGTTCGGCGGCTTGCAACGGGTGACCGCCGAACAACTGGGGCTCAGCCCGGTGCTGATGGCGGCGGCGAACAGTTCTGGCGGGGTCATGGGCAAAATGGTCGACGCGCAGTCGATTGTGGTGGCGTCCACGGCAACGCGCTGGTACGGGCATGAAGGGGAAATTCTGCGGTATGTGTTCTTCCACTCGATCGTGCTGGCGATTATGGTCGGTGGGTTGGTGACGTTGCAGGCGTATGTGGCGCCGTTCAGCCACATGGTGGTGGGCGGGCATTAGTCCGTACGACCCACGGTTTGCTACACCCCGGACAAATTGTCCGGGGTGTGCGGCAAACGCTGCTTTACTGGATTGAATCTTTAACAAACGGGAAACGCCCCTATGGAACGTCTCACCGCCAAAGATTTCGCCCCCGAACTGCTCGAACTCTACGATTACTACGTCCATGGCAAGATCAACCGGCGCGAGTTTCTCGATCGCGCGGCGTTATTCGCCTTGGGCGGTTTGACCGCCGGCGCCCTGCTCGCCTCCCTGAGCCCCAACTATGCGCTTGCCGAACAAGTCGAGTTTACCGACCCGGACATCATCGCCGAGTACATCACCTACCCCTCACCCAAGGGCCACGGCAATGTGCGCGGCTATCTGGTGCGCCCGGCCAAAGTCACCGGCAAAGTGCCGGCTGTGCTGGTCGTACATGAAAACCGTGGGCTCAATCCGTACATCGAAGACGTCGCCCGACGCCTCGCCAAAGCCGGGTTCATCGCCCTCGCCCCCGACGGTCTGAGCTCGGTCGGCGGCTACCCCGGCAACGACGACAAGGGCCGCGAGCTACAGGCGAAGGTCGACCCCGAAAAACTCATGAATGATTTTTTCGCCGGCATCGAGTGGCTATCGAAAAACGACGCGACCACGGGGAAAGTCGGCATCACCGGCTTTTGCTACGGCGGGGGTGTCTCCAACGCGGCGGCCGTGGCCTATCCGGAACTGGCGGCAGCCGTGCCTTTTTATGGTCGCCAGCCTAAAGCGGAGGATGTGGCCAGGATCAACGCGCCCTTGCTGCTGCATTACGGCGAGTTGGACAAAGGCATCAATGATGGATGGCCAGCGTACGAATCAGCGTTGAAAGCCGCCGGCAAAACCTATGAGGCCTATATTTATCCGGGCGTTAACCATGGTTTTCATAACGACTCGACGCCTCGCTACGATGAGGCCGCAGCCAAACTGGCGTGGGACCGGACGATCGCCTGGTTTCGCAAGTATCTGGCTTAGAAGGCGTGCTGTCAGCACAGGCCGCAGGTATCAATTCCTTCGATCATTCACATCACCAAGCCGAATTTTTTATTTTCCTCCGACGTATTCAAGATGGCGACATCTCGAATACGTCGGACGATACCTTCATGAACCTGAATTTTGCCTTTGCCTGCTTCATCGTCGTGTCGTTTGCGATTGCGCTCGGGCATGGTTGAGTTCAGGCATCCACCTGAATCACCTCGATACCCAACCGCTGATAATCCTCAATGTTGCCCGACGCCACCTGTTGCTCGGTGATCAGCGTGTGGATGCGATTGCACGGCGCGACAACGAATGGCTCCACCGCGCCCAGTTTGTCCGCCGTGGTCACCGCCACCACGTGCGATGCGCTGTCGATCATCGCCTGCTTCACCGGCGCCTCATCGAAATGCAGCGAGCTGATGCCGACTTCCGGGTGAATCGCGCAGATGCCAATGAACAGCAGATCCGCCTTGATGCCCTCGATCAGCCGCAGGGTTTCATGCCCGCTGGCCGACATCGTCGCGCGGTTGAGTTGACCACCGGCCAGGATCACTTTGATGCCTTTGTACTCGGCCAAGGCGATGGCGATCATTGGCGAGGCGGTCACGGCCGTGATGGCAATGTCCGAGGGCAGCGACCGCGCGATTTGCAGCGTGGTGCTGCCTGAGTCGAACATCACAATCTGGCCATCCTGCACCCGGCGTGCGGCGAGTTGTGCCAGCTGCGTTTTCACCTCATCGGTTTCACCAACCCGGGTGAAGAAATCCTTGCCCGTGTCTTTAGGCCGCGGCAACGCCCCGCCATGCACCCGTTGCACCAACCCGGCGCTGGCGAGTTCTGACAGATCGCGGCGAATGGTGTCTTCGGAAACAGCGAAATGCTGGCTGAGCTCGGAGGCCATGACCTTGCCGTCGCGCTCAAGGAGCAGGAGGATTTTTTGCCGGCGCACTGAAGGTAGTTCGGTTGCAGCGTGCTGATCGTGCATGTTTATGCCTGATAGTGCGGGTTTGTGCGAGGTTAGCCAAGCCGCCGATAAAACTCAATCGAGGGTTTCTGGCACACTCCCACGACACCTTCGTCCAGAGCAGCCATCGCCCATGCTTTTCGCCCTTGTCTCAAACGGTTCACCGCTCACGCCTGCACAGCCTGACGTGACAGTTCCCTGGTGGAGTTTTACCAAAACCGTGCTGTGCGCCGCAGCCCTTTCGCTGGTGCGTGATGGCAAGTTTGATCTGGACGATACGCTGCCGGAAGGCCCCTTCACCCTGCGCCAAGTGCTGCGGCATGAAGCCGGGTTGGCCGATTATGGCGAGCTGGCGGAGTACCACGCCGCTGTGGCGCGCAACGAAACGCCGTGGCCCGCCGATGACATGCTGCAACGCCTGGAAGCGACCCGATTGCGATACGCACCCGGTGACGGCTGGAGGTATTCGAACGTGGGTTACTTGTACGTAGCCAGTTTCATCGAGCGTCTGACCGGACTGACGCTCGACGAGGCGCTGACCCGACTGGTTTTTTCACCCCTCGGTTTGTCACGTGTGCGCCTGGTCACGAAGCGAGCCGATCTGCAGGGCGTGAGCATGGGCGCCGCGCAAGCGTACGATCCGGGCTGGGTTTATCACGGCCTGCTGGCCGGCCCGCTGGATGAAGCCGCGCTTTGTCTGGATCGTCTACTGGCCGGCCAAACCTTGCCGTCGTCGTTACTGCAAGAGATGCAAATGGCGCGGATGCTTGGCGGTCCGATGGCCGGACGACCCTGGGTTGCGCCTGGCTACGCCCTGGGGCTGATGCAAGGCGCGGTCGAAGGTGGATTGATATTAAGTGGGCACACCGGCTGTGGACCGGGCAGCGTGATCGCGGTCTACCGCTGCGCCAAAGGCGACGACACCGCCAGTTGCGCGGTTTTTGCCGAAGTTGGGCTCGATGGGGCTGTCGAAGCAGAGGCTGTCGGTCACTTGATCAATTGCCTTGAATAACTCGGACCTGTCCGCTAAAGAATTAGCCCGGATGAGTGGTCGTTCATTACTTGTGTGATGGGACTAACGTTGTAAGTCCACACCGAGCAATCCGGTATTCTCACAGCGGTGAACTTCCATGGACAAGATCGCCCGACAGTTAATCGAATCCTCGACAATCCGCTTCGCCGGCGCCGGATTGGCTTTAATAGTGGGATTGAGCATTCCTATCGCCGCCCATGCCGATGAGGCGTACGCGAAAAATCTGCTCAAGAGCATGTCCGACTACCTGACCGCGCAAAAAAACATATCGTTCAACTACGACACAAACTTTGAAGTCATCACCAAGGAAAAACAGAACCTTGCGCTGGCCGCTTCCGGCGCGACCGTCATCAGCCGCCCCGACAAGATGCGCAACACGCGTGCGGGTGGATTTGTCGACATGGAAATGCTGTTTGACGGCACTACCCTGACCTTGTTCGGCAAGAACACCAACACTTATACGCAAGTGGCTGTGCCCGGCACGCTGGATCATTTGATTGATGAATTAAGGGAAAAGTACGACCGACCTTTGGCCGGTGCCGACCTGTTCGTGACCAACCCTCAAGAGTCGTTAATGAAGGGCGTGACCAACATAAAGGACTTGGGCAGTGGCGTGATCGGTGGCGTCGAGTGCGATCACCTGGCATTCAGAAGCAAAGCCGTGGATTGGCAGATCTGGATCGCCCAAGGTGAACGTCCTTACCCTTGCCGCTACGTCATCACCTCAAAACAGGTCGCGGGCGGGCCGCAGTACAGCATTCAGTTCAGTAACTGGAAGACCGGCGATGAAGTTGCCGCTGACGATTTCACCTTTAACAACTCAACGAATGCGCAGAAAATCGATTTGAAAGACCTCCCCGGCGATGCGTTGCCGAAGAACTTTGTGCGAGGACCTGCCAAATGAACGTTTTGATAAAAACAGGCGGTTTGCTACTGGGCGGCTTTGTGCTGATCGCAGCGCTTGAAGTCGGTGAAACCCTGTCGATCCCCGGCGTACACAGCGCTATTTCCCAAGCCCAGGCAGAAGTCGGACGCCCTCTTTCACCGGTCAGCGTTGCCGGCGTGGCGCGGCGTAGCAACCGGTGATGACAACCCAGGCTTGAACACCGGAGCCGGGTCAGTTAATGGCAACGTGCGCCACACTGCCCGACTTCACCAACGCCTTGAGCGAAGCATCAAATTGCTTCAGCGCGTTCACTTGCAAATCGGTTTGCTGGTCGATTTGCGCCGCAATCTCCGGCGCCGCTTTGCCATGCACCCAGACCGAAGGCATTTGCTGTGCGCGTGAGCCTTCGGCTTGGCCGATGTACTGCAGGTCTGCATCGTAGAATTTGGCCATAAAGCGTGCTTCGACCTGATTATTACGCTTGGACACCAGACGGCTGTAGGTGTCCAGCATCACCACGACATCGGGATGGGCTTGCACCAGCGCGTCGAGGTTGTCGTAGACGGTCACCGAGCCGAATTGTTTTTGCAGCGAGCCCATGAGCCAGTTGATCGCAAGCTTCGGATCGGAGCTGTTGACGAAGGCGTTGCTGATGCGCGAATCCAGCTGCGGATTCTTCGCGCCGTTCACCGCAACCGCATGGTACTGCTCAAGGTATTGGAGGGTGTTGAGGGTGTTTTCGCTGTAGAGCACGCCTACCGATCGGGCATGCTGCAGGCCGCTTGTACTGTCGGCGATCGGCAGGAAATGGCAAGACGGGTCAGCCGCGTAAGCCGGGCCAGTGGCGGCGACGCTGCCGGTGAATACGGCAATAAAAGCCAGCAAGGTAGACATTCTCATCGCGCAGGTTCCTTCAAGGGCGAGTTTGGTATGTGGCTATCCTCCTCGCTTGGCGAAAAAACAGAACTTGCATTGCTTGATGATGAGTATTGATCAAACCAATGGTGACTCGATGAGCCTGGGCTACGCTGTTCTGATGCCCTTGTTTCAGCACTCACCCATGGAGCCTAAACGTGCATCGAAATTCTACTGCTGCTATCGCCTTGACCCTGTTATGCGCCTTGACCCTGTTATTCGCCTTTTCAAATTCAGCCTCTGAGGGTACGCCCGCCCTGAATGAAGCCCGCACCCTCGTCGCCAAGGCCCACATGGGCAGTAATCTGCCGGCCCTTGCACTGTCGACGGCGCAGGGAACAGTGCCCTACTCGGTGATTGTCGAGAAGCTGGGGGCTGACGATGCCAACCGTATCGTGTCCGAGGAAATCACCGCGTTGCTGCCCAAGTACCAGACGGAATGGGACGAGAACCTGGCGCGGGCCTATGAGAAGTCGTTCTCTGAAGTAGAACTGGCATCGCTCGTCGCTGAAGGACCCGCCTCGCAATACGTGGAAAAAGTAAAAGCACAGCAAACCACTGTCGGTGAAGAGATGCGCTCGACTTCAGAACCGATTGTGGCGGCGCTGGTGAGCGAGGCGCTGAAGGTGACCATGGAAAATCGCGTGCAATAAGGCTGAAGCCCTCGTAAAGCGGTCTACGCTGCTTCAGGTACTCCACTTCCCCACGCAAACCTTGGGAGACCCTTATGTTGCGCAGCCTGCTGACCGCTTCATTGCTGCTTGCACTCAGCCTCCCGGCACTGGCCGGGGTGATGCCATTCCCTGCGGCTTTTCATACCCAGGACATCACCGTTGACGGTGTGAAAATCCATGTGCGCGTCGGCGGCAAAGGGCCGGCCGTGGTGATGCTGCATGGCTTTGGTGACACCGGCGACATGTGGGCGCCACTGGCGGCCGACCTGGCCAAGGACCACACCGTTGTGGTGCCGGACTTGCGCGGCCTGGGGCTGTCGTCGATCCCGGACGGTGGCTATGACAAAAAGACCCAGGCGGGTGACATCCGTGGCGTGTTGGCCGCATTGGGGATTGAGCATGCTGTGGTCATCGGCCATGACATCGGCACCATGGTCGCCTTCGCCTACGCCTCGCGTTATCCGCAGCTTACGGATCGCCTCGTAGTAATGGACGCGCCGGTGCCCGGCATCCCGCCCTGGAACGATATCGTGCGCTCGCCGATGCTTTGGCACTTCGACTTTGGCGGACCGGACGCCGAGCGCTTGGTGGCCGGTCGTGAACGCATCTATCTGGACCGGTTCTGGAACGAATTCGCGGGCGACCGCAGCAAAGTCGATGAAGCCACCCGCCAGCATTACGCCAAGCTCTATGCCCGCCCCGGTGTGATGCACGCGGCCTTCGCCCAGTTCGGCAGCATTCGTCAGGACGCCGTGGACAACGAAGCCTCGATGAAAACGCGGCTGACGATGCCGGTGCTGGCCATCGGCGGGGAAAAATCCTTTGGGGCCAATGAAGCGATCGTGATGCGCAACGCGGCGGACAACGTGACCGAAGTGGTGATCCCGGGGGCGGGTCACTGGCTGATGGAGGAAGCGCCGACGCCGACCATTCAGGCGATTCGCGATTTCATTGCGCAGTGACGCAAGTGGCGCAGAAGCTTGGTGCGTTAGCAGAGGCGTTCAGCAGCAACGCGTCGTACACTGCTTGCCGCCGTATCGGGCCTCCTGACGCTCACGAATAAACATCGAAAGGCTCATGACCGGCTGGTCCGGGTGTTTGAGCGCCATTTGCGCGACGTAGTTATCGTAGTCCGGGACGCCGACCATCAAACGCGCGCCTTGGCTGAGGAAGCTGGCTGCTTGCTGTAGTTTTCGGTACATGGCAATGCTCTCATTGTGGTTTGGGACATCCCCATCAAACCGCACTTATGTATCTGGAATGTGTCTACGCAGCCGCAACACCACCCGTTTATCTGTAACGCCAACCGTGTAGCAGCTGCCAAGCCTGCGCAGCCGGACGCAGCCTCGCAGGCTCGGCAGCTGCTACGGGATCGTGTTATGGCTACATGCCGGGCAGCCACTGATCCGTAGTTTTCTGCCCCTTCTGTCTCTGTACTGCAACCCTCGCCGGTCCGACAATGCGCAGCTCAGCGCAACAGTTTGTTAATATCCACGCGCTTTTTTCGTCTGATCTATCAGGCGCCGTAGATTTCACCTCGCTACACAGGATTTTCCCCCATGAGTACGTTGTATACCCGTCGCACTGTCCTGCAGGGCATGAGCCTGTTAAGCCTCGGCCTGCTGGCCGGTTGCGATGACAGCAGCAAACTGTCGTTCAAGTACGGCAAGGACCTCAGCGACAAGATCATGGGCCGTACCTTCAAGCTCAAGGACGCCGATGGCGAATCCCGGATGCTGACCAGCTATCGCGGGTTGATGCCGATGGTTTTCTTCGGCTTCACCCAATGCCCGGCCGTGTGCCCGACCACCTTGGCCCGCGCCGCCCAAGCGAAAAAACTGATGGGCCGCGATGGCGAAAAGCTGCAAGTGATCTTCATCACCCTGGACCCGGAACGCGACACGCCGCAGATGCTCGACAAATACGTCAAATCATTCGACCCGACGTTCGAGGCACTGCATGGCACGCTGGAAGAAACCGCCAACACCGCCAAGGAATTCGGCGTGTTCTTCGAAAAAGTCCCCAGCGGTTCGAGCTACACCCTCTCCCACACCGCGACCAGTTACGTCTTCGACTCCCGGGGCAACCTGCGCCTGGGGCTGTCCGCGTCCCTTACCGCCCAAGAGTGCGCAGAAGACCTGCTCACCGTCATGGAGGTCTGCTAATGACATCAACATCCTTCAAACGCATCAAACAACTGGTCTTGGGCCTGTCGCTGATTGGCCTGGCCTTCCAGGTGTCGGCGCAAACCCAGGTCCGCGACGCCTGGGTCCGCGCGACCGTTGCCGACCAACCGTCCACCGGCGCCTTCATGACCTTGCAAGCCGACAGCGACAGCACCCTGCTGAGCGTTCAATCGCCGGTGGCTAAAACAGTGCAGATTCACCAAATGAGCATGAAAGACGACGTGATGAAAATGGGCATGGTCGAGTCCGTGGCGCTGCCGGCGGGCAAGCCTGTGAGCTTCGACCCACATGGCTACCACGTGATGCTGATCGACCTGACCGCTCAGGTTAAAGAAGGCGATAAAGTGCCGCTGACCCTCACCGTGAAAAACGCCAAGGGCGAGCAGGAAACCATCGAAGTACAAGCCGAGGCTCGGGCACTCGGGATGATGGATCACAGCAAGATGCATTGAGGCGTTGAGCTGAAGGCTGTAGCGGATCAAAAAACCAATTGAACCCTGCAGCCCATCGCGTTTTCGAAACCCTATAGCGCCGAAGTCAGGCGCCATTGGAGAGGAAACCCCGATGAAGACCAGACTTCTGCTTCTGATCGCCTGCTTGAGCCCGACGCTGGTCATGGCTGAAAGTTGTGACGTCCAGACCCGGTCCCAAAGCCCTTCCATACCAGTGGTTGAATCCCATAGCTGCTACGAGTACGACGGCATGCCGGTGAACGCCATCGACTGGTCTTGCAGCAACGAAAGCAAAGAAATGCTCACCAGCACCAAGAAAAAAGTCGTTCAGTGCGACGATCACTACCAGGCCACGTGCATCGCCACCCTGACACAGGAATCACTGGCCAACCCACACGCCACCAGCAAGGACAAGAACAGCACCTCGCTGAACATCCCCGACAAGGCAAAAGTCACGACTTACTACTACAGTGCCGAACACCTGGGTCAGGCGAAGATTGATTGCGAGTCGGGCGGTGGGCACTGGAAAGCGCAATAGCCGTTCAAAAATCCCCCTGTAGGAACCTCACAAAAAAACTGAAATTTAATGAACCCAGCCCACAGCAATTCACCTAACTGAATGACTATCAGGAGGGTGACGCATGCACATCGAAACAATCTGGATCGTACTCACAGCAGTTCTTCTGCTTATCGAGCTATGGGCAATCAACCGAGTCCGAAAAGCCGAAGGCAAATCCAGCAACAAACTCTTGTGGATCGTGGTGATCGTGTTTGTGCCACTGATTGGGGTCGTGGCATGGGCATTGGCGGGGCCGAAACACACCGAACACAACCGGCATTCGCCGCAGGCCAGACAGTGACGCTGAATCATGTGCGCTGAGGATCTGAAAACTGCGTGATCCAAATACAAAGCCCCGCTGATTCGGGGCTTTGTCGTTTCTGGCCAACCCGCTCCGCGCAGGGCTATTGGAGATCACCAGACTTGAATCTTCCCTTCCGAAAATCATGTAGGAAACCACCCTCTGTGGCGAGGGAGCTTGCTCCCGCTGGGCGGCGAAGCCGCCCTAACCCTCGCCGCATTTCTAAACGCGCGCGCATCCTGTAGCAGGTGGTGAAGCCTGCGTCCGACTGCGCAGAAGTCGCAATTCCGGCACGCCAGGTCTACCTGACACTAAACAACCTCTGATTTCACGACTACTTCCCAGTCAAACGCAGGCTCCACTACATGATGCAGCCGGCTCTGCCTGCTTAATGTTTTATGGCGGTTGTGCGCGGGAGACCTTCAGGTCTGCCGGGTCTTGGTGTAAATCTTCCGGTCTGCGAACCCGCGCACAGCTGCCACCCACTTGTTTCGCAGCAGAAAGGTGGCAATTCTTTTTTTATAAGGATTTACACCATGTCAACTCAACTTCCGCCTCGCCGCTTCTCCCCAATGTCCCAACTCGCCACCGACTACCCCGTTGACTTTTATAAGGAGTCTACGACCCCCACC
>NZ_JBFULH010000054.1:0-17731 GCF_056400445.1 Pseudomonas sp. P5_B2
GACTGACACTCCGCATTCGCGAGCAAGCCCGCTCCCACATTTAGTCTTCAGCGAGTTCAGGATCCGGTTGTGCCTTGCGCGGCGCCGCCTTCAAGCTTGCGCCACAGTAATCGCACGTTGGCCTTGCGCACCAGTGCACAACGATACAGACGAATTTCCAGTGGCACATGCCATTGCGGACCACCGCAGACCACTAGCTCACCCCGAGCCAGTTCGGCGCGTACGCTGAGTTGCGGCACCCAGGCAATCCCCAGCCCTTCCAGCGCCATGCTTTTCAGGCTGTCGGCCATGGCGGTTTCGTAAATGGTGGTAAAACGCAGCGCCCGCTGGCGCAGCAGCATGTTCACCGAACGCCCGAGAAACGCGCCGGCGCTGTAGGCGAGTAAAGGCACGCTGGCGTCGCCTTCCAGATCAAACAACGGTTTACCGTCGGCATCAGCGGCGCAAACCGGCAGCATCTCGGTGTGGCCCAGGTGCAGTGAAGGAAAGATTTCCGGGTCCATCTGCATCGCTGCATCGGGATCGTAAAACGCCAACATCAAGTCGCAACCGCCCTCACGCAAGGCGTGCACGGCGTCGCCGACGTTGGTGGCCACCAAACGCGTCGCGATATTCAGGCCTTCATTTCGCAACTGCGCGATCCAGCGCGGAAAGAAACCCAGCGCCAATGAGTGAGCGGCGGCGACTTGCATCACTTCGCCCTGCCCGCCTTCCAAGTGATGAAGATGGCGCAACACTTCACCCAGTTGTTCGACCACGGTCCGCGCCGTCACCAGAAACAATTGCCCCGCCGCCGTCAGCTCGACGGGCGTGCGGGAGCGATTGACCAGTTGCAGCCCCAACGCAGCTTCAAGGCTACGGATACGTCGGCTGAAGGCCGGCTGCGTCACGAAGCGTCGTTCCGCAGCCTGGGAGAAGCTGCGGGTGGCGGCCAAGGCGCTGAAGTCCTCAAGCCATTTACTTTCCAGATTCATCACGTCCTCCCGGACACGCACCAATTTAGGTCGCACGCTCGCCGCGCACGCGGCGTCACACCGGCATTATGCCGAATGTGCATAGGCCAGTGTTTAACAGCATTGGCCGAAAATTCTCCACAAGCCTAGCATTTGCAGTGTTCCGGCACAGACCGGGTCCTTATCGAGATGATTTCTATCATGTCCTCCGCTGCATCTTTCCGCACAGAAAAAGACCTGCTTGGCGTACTCGAAGTACCTGCGCAAGCGTATTACGGCATCCAGACCCTGCGAGCGGTGAACAACTTCCGCCTCTCGGGCGTACCGATTTCGCATTACCCGAAGCTGGTGGTCGGTCTGGCGATGGTCAAACAGGCCGCTGCTGACGCCAACCGCGAACTGGGTCACCTGAGCGAAGCCAAGCACGCTGCCATCAGCGAAGCCTGTGCACGTCTGATCCGCGGCGATTTCCACGAAGAGTTCGTGGTGGACATGATTCAAGGCGGCGCTGGCACTTCAACCAACATGAATGCCAACGAAGTCATCGCCAACATCGCGCTGGAGGCCATGGGTCACCAGAAAGGCGAATACCAATACCTGCACCCGAACAACGACGTGAACATGGCGCAGTCGACCAACGACGCCTACCCGACCGCGATCCGCCTGGGTCTGCTGCTGGGTCACGACGCGCTGCTGGCCAGCCTCGACAGCCTGATCCAGTCGTTCGCCGCCAAAGGTGTAGAGTTCAGCCACGTTCTGAAGATGGGTCGTACCCAGCTGCAAGACGCCGTGCCGATGACGCTGGGCCAGGAATTCCGTGCATTCGCCACGACCCTGGGCGAAGACCTGGCGCGTCTGAAAACACTGGCGCCTGAGCTGCTGACCGAAGTAAACCTGGGCGGTACTGCGATCGGTACCGGCATCAACGCCGACCCGCGTTACCAGCACCTGGCCGTTCAGCGCCTGGCACTGATCAGCGGTCAACCGCTGGTTCCGGCTGCCGACCTGATCGAAGCCACGTCTGACATGGGCGCCTTCGTACTGTTCTCCGGCATGCTCAAGCGTACCGCGGTCAAACTGTCGAAGATCTGCAACGACCTGCGCCTGCTGTCCAGCGGCCCACGCACCGGCATCAACGAAATCAACCTGCCGGCGCGTCAGCCAGGCAGCTCGATCATGCCAGGCAAGGTCAACCCGGTTATTCCGGAAGCCGTTAACCAAGTGGCGTTCCAGATCATCGGTAACGACCTGGCCCTGACCATCGCGGCCGAAGGCGGCCAGCTGCAACTGAACGTGATGGAGCCGCTGATCGCGTTCAAAATCTTCGACTCGATCCGTCTGCTGCAACGCGCCATGGACATGCTGCGCGAGCACTGCATCACCGGCATCACTGCCAACGAAGAGCGCTGCCGCGAACTGGTCGAACACTCGATCGGCCTGGTCACCGCACTGAACCCGTACATCGGCTATGAAAACGCCACCCGCATCGCCCGTATCGCCCTCGAAAGCGGCCGTGGCGTACTGGAACTGGTGCGCGAAGAAGGCTTGCTCGACGACGCCATGCTCGCCGACATCCTGCGCCCGGAAAACATGATTGCTCCGCGTCTGGTGCCGCTGAAGGCTTAACCAAACGCAGGCTCTTACTCTTTTAACGAAGAGCACCGAGAGCCACAACGCTCACCAGGTCGAGGGACTAGACACCTCTCACCTTTTGAGGGCTTGGGGATTTATCCCCAGGCCCTTTTTTTTTAACTTTTTTTCGCAAGACGTACCCGCAACGCAACGCTGATCAGTAAAAACCGGGCGCATCCCCTGCACTCGACGTGACACAACGTGCGACCGGCGTCATGCTCAACTGCACGCTGTCATCGTTCAGGAGAACCCCCATGAATTCCTCGACCTACCCTGCCGCCCAGCACGTCATGGTGCTCTACACCGGTGGCACCATCGGCATGCAAGCCAGCGCTCACGGCCTGGCCCCGGCGTCCGGTTTCGAAACCCGAATGCGTGAATACCTGCACAGCCAGCCCGAACTGGTGGTGCCGCAGTGGCGTTTCCGCGAGATGTCGCCGCTGATCGACAGCGCCAACATGACCCCMGCGTACTGGCAGCRMCTGCGCGAAGCCGTGGTCGATGCGGTTGATGTGCAGGGCTGCGACAGCGTGCTGATTCTGCACGGCACCGACACCCTGGCTTACAGCGCAGCGGCCATGAGTTTTCAATTACTTGGCCTGCACGCCCGCGTGTGTTTCACCGGTTCGATGCTGCCGGCCGGCGTGACCGATAGCGATGCCTGGGAGAATCTCAGCGGCGCGCTGATAGCCCTAGGCCATGGACTGGCGCCTGGCGTCCATCTGTACTTCCACGGCGAACTGCTGGACCCGACTCATTGTGCCAAGGTCCGCAGCTTCGGCCGTCATCCGTTCAAGCGGTTGGCGCGTCAGGGTGGCGGTGTGAAGGCGGCTTCGATTCCTGCACAGCTGAACTACAACCAGAACAGGCAACTGGCGAAGGTCGCGGTGCTGCCGCTTTTCCCGGGTATCAGCGCAGACATTCTCGATGGCCTGCTCGACAGCGGCATTCAGGGCCTGGTGCTGGAGTGCTACGGCAGCGGCACGGGGCCGAGCGACAACCCCGCGTTTCTCGCCAGCCTGGCGCGGGCGCGGGACAACGACGTTGTGGTGGTTGCGGTGACGCAGTGCCATGAAGGTGGCGTTGAGCTGGATGTCTACGAGGCCGGTAGTCGCTTGCGCGGTGTTGGCGTGCTGTCGGGTGGCGGCATGACCCGTGAGGCGGCGTTCGGCAAATTGCACGCGCTGCTCGGTTCCAGCCTGCAGTCGTCAGACGTGCGTGCGTTGATGGAACTCGACCTGTGCGCAGAGCTGAGCTGACGCAGTAACGCTAAGCCGTGGGAGCCCACGGCGAGATACATAGTTACCACCCTCGCGCATTTGCCGCTCCCTAGTATGGAAACTGTTCGAAATCCTCGGACAGTTTCCATAACCATGACAGGGATGCCTGATGACTTTACCCGCCCAAAGCTCGACTTCTTTGAGCACAGACGATCATGACACTCACAATGCGCTGATCACCCAACTTTGCGTCGGCCCGGACTTCAGGGAAGTCGCGGCCACACTCTTGCGCCGGTCCTTGAAAACGCTTTATCCAGACCTGAACATTGAGCCGACGACGGCCATGGTCGGCACCTGTGTCTGGGAGATTACAGAAGACAAGGTTATCGCCGCCCCCACTCACTTCCAGGCACTGACCGAAATCCTCGCCTTCCAGGCCGTGCTGGGAGTGCCGAGCCTCTATATCGAAGGTGAGCACTTTCTCACGCAACAGCCGATGACCGAGCCTGCCGTTCACCTGCCCGTGCGCATCGCTGAAATTGCCACCCTGATTAATCTGCTGGCGCCCCTGATGCTTCGGGCTTTTCAGGAACAGCAACTGGCCTACTGGAACAACACCAATGGCAAGGATGTGCAGTGGCGCAAACTGTCCGACTCGCTGCGTACACTCTGGAACGTCACAGAAATTGAAGGTTGGGACGCCGATGACTGTCGCATGGCTCGCAAGTTGTTCTTTGCTCCGGATCTGGCAACGCGCAAGCTCGACGACCCCTACGACAGCAGGGCCTACCTGATCAAAATAGATCAAGGCGACGGCAAGGCCGTCAACGCTCTGAACGAAATGATGATGGCCGTCCTGATCGGCACCCATGCCAAGCGCCAGATCATCCTCACCTACTCCCTGTTCAACGGCTATAAGAAGTACAGCTCGCTGGAAGACTTGGGCGCCGAGTTACCGGGCCATCTGAATCCGGCCCTGTTACGAAAAGAGATCCAGTGGCGGCTGTTCGAGCCCGACGGTAATTTTTTTGACCAGCAAGCCTGCGCCTTGATTTCAATGCAGTTAGACACCATCGGCGCCATGGATTTTTCCACCGTGCACGGCGCTGATCTGAACAAGCCGCCGATGAGTCTGCCGCCGCGCACCGAAACACTGGTCGAGAAAAAAGGCCCGGGCCTGACGTGGTATCTGGATCTGYTGCCTGACTGGCTGCGCAGCGCTTCAACAAACGACCTGACTTTTTACTCTCGGCATCTGAAGGATCTGTCAGCGCTCCACAGCCAGAACAGCGGAAAATCGTGGCAGGACGATATCTTGCCCATCACTCAATACGCGAACAAGGCATTGAAAGATGCAATGACCAAAGACCATGCTACGGCCGCACAGCTCGAGCTGGAGGACGTCGAGATACAAGTGAAAAGCCCGGTCATCTGGGGCACATTCTCGGTACCTGGCAAGACCGAAATCCGCGTGTTCAGCCTTGCAGAACTCGCGCTACAAAACCTGATCGCACTGCCCCTCGGTTCCAAGACCCTGCGCTCGATCAAAGGCAACAACCTCCCGACCTGGATGACCGTCGATTACATCGAAACACTCATCACCAAGCTGGACATCGGCAGCAGTTATCCCGCACTGATCAAAGACAAGCTGCTGGGCAACGCCACAGAGTCCGCGCGGCGACAGGCGCTGTACAGCCGACACCTGCAAATCCAACTGCCCTTGCTGGCCCTGCAAAACAAGATGAGCAATGGCGCGATAGACGAGCGCGGTTATCGCTATATGGCGGCGATCATGCAAGCCGACGCCTCGGATCGCCAGGTCGAAGGTCAGACCATTGTCATGCGCCCGCTGGCGTTCGTGCCCAAACGCCGAACCTCGGGCGACGCCGATGTGGTCGCCAATATGTTCGTGATCGGCCCGCAGGATCCGGCGGCCGGGCCGTGTCTGCTTTATCGACCCCTGCTCGACGAACCATTGACCCAGTTCCCGTCGCCCACCAACGTGTTATACGCCATCCAGCAATCCGCCGGCTTGCGCGCATCGGTTCTGGCCTGGCTTCCTGACGCCGTGCGCAGCGACTACCAACGTTACGTGTTTGCCGCCGCGCTGCCTTCGCCCTGGGCGGTCGTTGAATTTGCCGTGGACACCTCCAAACTGTGGACGATGAGCGGACCCATCGGCCTTGGCGAATCGGTGGTCGAGGGCGACCTGTTTGCCCACCTGTTCAAGGCCAATGCCAACGCGCTGATCGAACTTTCCGACCAGCAATCAGTGACCAACGCCGAAAGTCGCTGGGCAACTTTCAAGAACACCGGCTGGATGATCTTGGGTTGCGTGCTGCCCTTTCTGGGG
Source organism: Pseudomonas sp. P5_B2 (assembly GCF_056400445.1). Classification (NCBI taxonomy): domain Bacteria; kingdom Pseudomonadati; phylum Pseudomonadota; class Gammaproteobacteria; order Pseudomonadales; family Pseudomonadaceae; genus Pseudomonas; species Pseudomonas sp. P5_B2. Next base: position 6,159 of record NZ_JBFULH010000054.1, read on the forward strand.
CGCACTGCTGGAGTCGCATTCTGGATCTGGCAGGTTCTGGACGACCTGGAGCAATTTGTCGAGGCCAACAAACAAGGCAAGAAGGCAGAACAATGGGCAGCCCTCACCGACGTGTTTCTCAATCTGGCCATGGCGATAACCCTGCATATCGCCAGTCGCAACGAATCGGATCACCGCCCCGCCAGAGAGACACCCAAGGTCGAACCCTCCGAACCCACAGCGCCCGTAGAAGCGCCTGTCGTTATCAAACAACTGCCTGATCTGTCCGGAGACTTACAGTCTGGTCACTCATCAACCCTACATAGCAGTGGAGCCCTGAGCCGAACGACCGACAGCCTGAATGCCCTGCTGGACACGTTCAAAATCAGCAAGCCCGTCGGGTTGCCTGACGCCACGACCCGGGAGGGTGCACACAGGCACCTCTACCCGCTGAAGGAGAAATGGTACGCCCCGCTGGGAGAACGCTGGTTCGAAGTGGCCGTGGATGAAAACGATGTCGTGCATATCGTTGACTCAAAACAGACATCCCGTAGAGGCCCGTCATTGGTCAACAACGCCAAAGACGACTGGACTGTCGATAAAAACCTGTTAATGGGCGGCAAAGGATTGAAGTTGCTTGAGGAGAGAGCCAAGGATCAGGCGGAGATTAAAGTGGCAGAGTTACGCACTAAACTTTCAACGTTTGAAAAAAACAAGAAAGCGGCGCAGCGCCAATTGCAGCAGACGGAAAAAGAGATGGCTGATGCCCCTAAGGCTTCCGTCGAAGAAAAACGCACGCTCTATGTGAAAAAACTCGAGGACCAGCGCGACGGTTACGAAGGCGCTTTGCAAAAGGTGAAAAGCCTCGCCGTGCTCTCCCCGATTCCTGATTATCAAGAACGGTCGATTGGGTACCTGAAGGCACAAATCGATCTCACGCAAGCCGGCATAACGGAAACGCTCAAAATCTTCACTCCCAAACTCAAAACCGTTCTGAACCAGATCACGGTCCAGGCTGAGTCGCCAAATACGCGCAATATCGAAGACGCGAAAGTAATGGGCGTGATGACGCAGGACATGATTGATCGCCTGGAGTACATGCAGTCGCGCTTTACACAATTCAAGAAACTCGGCGACGAAGGGGTATCGCTGCTGCGAAGCGCCCGAGCGCAACTCCCGGGTTACACCATCGATCAGCTCAAGGCTCTACAGGTGACACTGTCGCGTAACTTGCTATTGCCGGCAGAGACCATTACGACACAACCCGATGCTTGGTCATTCATCGATCAGATCATCGACAAGGCCAACATTACAATCCAGAGCCTGGACGACACTTTGTTCGTGCGCAGCGAGTCACGCCTGGATGAACGAATCGACAGCCTGAGCAGCCTGTTCGAGCAGTTCAATGTCATTAAAGAACAGTTGCTGGACTTTCAGACTGAGTTCGCGAGCGTGGTTCTCGCGGATCCCCTGACTAAATTGCAGCGACAGATCGAGACATACAACAAGCGCACCCTGCGCAATCTCGCGTTGTTACTGGATGAAAGAATCACCCTTCGTAGCCGATCGACGCCGCGCCCGCTGCCCCCGGTTGCCAAGCTGAAAATCATCCGAACTCTGTACGATGGCGTTATAACCGGAGTTCCGCGCCTGACCCCCCTTGGTCTGGAGAGTGACCTCGTGGATATCACTTCTCCCCTGACCAACAAGGTCATTGCGACCTTCCATGAAAAAACGCCGGGTGTATGGACGAAACGTGTGGAACCGCCTGCCGCCAAAACACCCGATCTGCACATCAGTGTCGCCGCCGGCCAGGTGTTGCTTGATGGACTGGCGGCATTCAACACACRGGTCACGGCATTGACCACGCAACCCGGGCGCACCCCTTCGGGCGTTGAGCAACTGCTGCACCAGCATGCCATGCGCTTCAAACAGGCAAGCTCCGACATCGAGCAGGCGTTGACCGATCGCAACCTCACCGAGGTCGATTCTGTCGCAGCCTCTGAGGTGAAGAGCCGGCTCGAAACGGCCGCAGGCAACCTCTACACCCAGGCACGCGGCAGTATGTTGAAGATGGCCAAAGAACAACCACCCACCCCGTTTGCCGTTGAGTGGCTGAATCTCAACAACGAGATCACCATCAAAAAAACCGTCAGCCGCCGCAAAATCAAAGGCTCGACGCCTGACTACATGGACGAGTACACCATCAGCGAGCGCAAGCCGGAAAAAATCCTCTGGTATGCACACTTTCACTACTCCACGTCATGGACAGCGGCCAAAATGTTTATCTCCGCACGTTTGAAAACCGTCGCAGAACGCCGCCTGGGTACAGTTGCGGACACGACCAAAGGGTTGAGAGAAACACAACTGGCCGCGTTCTACCGGAGCGAAATCGGCCTGGACCTGGCAGAGCGCATGTTCTTCCGCAAGTGAAGGTATGGGCGTCGGCAATGGCGCCCTCGCCTCGGTGCTGATTTCTTTGGGCACATAACTTGCTGGCCTTCAGACTCCCGAAGGCTGGAACCACTCATGCTCCACTCCCACCTCACCACCCTCAACGCCGTCTCCTTGGTGCTCAACACCTTCAAGGCCGAAGGTCTGTCCAGCGAAGCCTTGCTCGTTGGAAGTGGCATCAGCGCGGCGGATCTGAACCGGGCGGACACACGTATCACCACCAATCAGGAGATGCAGGTCTGCGCCAACGCCGTGGCGCTCAAGCGCGATATCGGCCTCGAATTGGGTCGTCGGATGCACGTTTCGTCCTATGGCATGCTCGGTTATGCGCTGCTCACGAGTGCCACCTTCGGTGACGCATTGCGGTTGGCGATGCATTATCCAGCGCTGTTGGGAACACTTTTCGAGCTGAGCCTGGAAGACGACGGGGATCGTGTCTGGTTCGTGGCGGCGGATTACCGGGAAAGCGCGGCGATGGCGGTATTCAATGCAGAGTTCTGTCTGGTGTCGTTGAAGGTCATCTGTGACGACCTGCTCGGGCGACCTTTGCCGCTGTTGGCCGCTCGCTTCGAACACACCGCGCCGGACTATCGGGCGACCTACGCCGAACACTTCGATTGCACGTTGAACTTCGAAGCGCAGGACAACGCGTTTGCATTCGACCGGGGCTGGCTGGACCAGCCCCTGCCCCTCGCCGATATCATTACCCATCAGGCCATGGCCGAACGTTGCCGCAAACAGAACACCGAGTTCACCGGCCGGCAAGCGTGGCTGGGGCGGATTCGGCAGTTGCTCAGCGCGCAATTGCATGCAGCGCCGGGTCTTGAAGGGTTGGCCGAGCAGATGAATTGCTCGGCGCGTACGTTGCGTCGGCACCTCAAGGATTTGGGGTGCAGCTATCAGGAAATGCTCGATGAGCTGCGCTTCGAGCAGGCCAAGCAAATGCTCTGTGAAGACCAGATGCCGATCTATCGGATCGCCGAGGCGCTGGGTTTCAGCGAGACCGCGAGTTTCCGTCATGCGTTTGTACGCTGGAGCGGTGTGGCGCCTAGCCAGTTCAAGCCACACCGATAAGCCAATGTGGGAGCGAGCCTGCTCGCGAAGGCGGCGGCATAGCCAACACTGATGTCGTCTGAAACACCGCTTTTGCGAGCAGGCTCGCTCCCACAGGTTCAGCATTCCATGCCATGAGCAGGAGCACACTGGCGCCAACCAGGGGCGAATTTCGGTCAAACTTTTTGGCCATATTCATCCCCTTTTGGCCTTTCCTGCCGTTCTCTCAATCGCTGCCTCCCGCAAGACTGTGCTCAACAGAACCCGACTGCGGAGAACAAGAAAATGCTGACGATCTACTCGGACGATCACCACCTGCACCACGGCCGTTGCGAACTGATAGACGGGCAACTCAAGCCCTGCTTCGAAATGCCGTCGCGGGCCGACCATGTGTTGCAGCGCGTACAGAACCAGAACCTTGGCCCGGTTGAAGCACCGCAGGATTTCGGCCTCGACCCGATCGCACGCATCCATAGCCGTGACTATCTCGATTTCTTCAAGGCCGCCTGGGCACGCTGGACCGAATTCAACACCGACGGCGACTTGCTGCCTTACACCTGGCCGGCTCGAACGCTGCGCTCGATTAAACCCACCAGTTTGCACGGCCAGCTTGGTTATTACAGCTTCGATGCTGGCGCACCCATCACCGCCGGTACGTGGCAAGCGGCGTACAGCGCCGCGCAAGTAGCACTGACCGCCCAAGCGGAAATCCAGCGCGGCGCCCGCAGCGCCTTCGCCCTGTGCCGTCCACCGGGACATCACGCCGCCAGCGATTTGATGGGGGGTTATTGCTACCTCAACAACGCGGCCATTGCCGCCCAGGCGTTCCTCGATCAGGGCCACAAAAAGCTCGCGATCCTCGACGTCGACTACCACCACGGCAACGGCACTCAATCAATTTTCTATGATCGCAGCGACGTACTGTTCACCTCGATCCATGGCCATCCGGAAGCCGAGTTCCCGTTTTTCCTCGGCTACGACGACGAACGCGGAGAAGGCGCCGGCGAAGGGTTCAACTTCAACTTCCCGCTGCCCGCCGGCAGCGGTTGGGACACATGGAGTGCAGCGCTGGATCAGGCCTGCCAGGAGATCGAAAAATACGGCCCCGACATTGTCGTCGTCTCCCTAGGCGTCGATACGTTCAAGGACGATCCCATCTCCCAATTCAAACTCGACAGCCCCGATTACCTGGCCATGGGCGAGCGCATTGCGCGCCTCGGCAAGCCGACGCTGTTCGTGATGGAAGGCGGATACGCGGTAGAAGAAATCGGCATCAATGCCGTGAACGTTCTCGAAGGTTTTGAAAGCGCCCAATGAGGAATTAGAACAGTGAATCGACTCAAGCGTTTTATCGCTCCAGCGCTCTTTCCCACAGTGCTGTGTGCCACGGTGCTCAGTGGCGCCGTTCACGCTGAAGAGCGAACGTTGCGCGTCTACAACTGGTTCGACTACATCACCCCCAAGGCGCTGGAAGACTTCAAGGCGCAGAACACCCAGACCAAACTGGTCTACGACATTTTCGACACTAACGAAGCACTGGAGGCCAAGCTGCTGACTGGTAACTCCGGCTACGACGTCGTAGTGCCGTCCAACGTGTTCCTCGCCAAGCAGATCGAAGCCGGCGTGTTCCAGCCGATGGACCGCAGCAAGTTGCCTAACTGGAATCACCTTGATCCAAAGCTGATGAAGCTGATCGAAGCCAACGACCCGGGCAACAAATTCGCCGTGCCCTACATGTACGGCACCATCCTGATCGGCTTCAATCCGGACAAGGTCAAAGCCGCGCTGGGCGACAACGCGCCAGTGGACAGCTGGGATTTGATCTTCAAGGAAGAAAACATCAGCAAGCTCAAGCAATGCGGTGTCGCCCTGCTCGACTCGCCGTCGGAGATCCTGCCGCTGGCCCTGCAACACCTCGGCCTGGACCCCAACAGCAAAAAGCCGGCGGACTACGACAAGGCTGAAGCCCTGTTGATGAAGATTCGCCCGTACATCACCTACTTCCACTCCTCCAAGTACATGGCCGACATCGCCAACGGTGACATCTGCGTCGCGGTCGGTTATTCCGGCAGCTTCTCCCAGGCGGCCAATCGCGCCAAGGAAGCCAAGAACGGCGTGATCGTCGACATGCGCCTGCCCAAGGAGGGCGCGCCGATCTGGTTCGACATGCTCGCCATTCCCAAAGGCGCGAAGAACCCGGAAGACGCCTACACCTTCATCAACTACTTGCTGCAACCCAAAGTGATCGCGCCGGTCAGCGACTTCGTCGGTTACCCGAACCCGAACAAGGACGCCACGGAACTGGTCGACCCGGCGATCCGCAACAACCCGAACCTGTACCCGACCGAAACGGCGATGAGCTCGCTTTATACTCTGCAACCACTGCCGCGTGATGCCGAACGTGCACGCACACGGTCCTGGACGAAGATCAAGTCAGGCACTTGAAAAYGTGTTGAAAGCAAAGACCCGCCAATGAGCGTGATGCTGTTCATTTAAAGAGCGACACAATTCTATAGCGGCTGGCGCAGCCTGCGTCCGGCTGCAAGGTTCGCGATGGTTTAGATGAGCAGCACGCTAATACGCGGGTCTTTTTTGCCTGCGATAACTATGTACCACCTCGCGCCTTCGGCAGCCCTCTACCTTGATCCGATACAGCGCGGCCCCGCGGCCTGCGTCCTCATCGGCACAAAGGAAATGGCCATGTCCGAGACCTCCTCAACCCGCTCCGAAGATGTATTGACCCAACTGGTCACCGGCCCCTCGCTCAGGGAAGTGGCGTCGAACGCGCTGCGCATGGCGCTTGACGCCGCGTACCCCAACCTTGATATCGATCCCGCCCGGACCATGGTCGTGACACCTACCTGGAATGTCTCAATCTCTCAGGTCACGCCCGGCCCCTATCGGTTTGAATCGCTGACCGACGTGTTAGTGCGGCTCACGCTGTCGGCAAAGACCGCGGCCTACATCGACGGAGAGCACTTCCTGACCCTGCAACCGGGGGCAGGTCCGGCGATCCAGTTGCCCATCAAAATCGACGCCATTGGCCGTTTGATCAACCAACTGATCCCCTTGCTGTTCGTGTCCTATCAAGAACAGCAACTCGATTACTGGAACCAGCAGACAGACGACAAAACATCACGCTGGCAGCAACTCTCGCGATCACTGCGCAACCTGTGGGACATCGAGCAGGATTCGGACTGGGACGACGACCAAAAGGCAATGGCGCGGACCCTGTTCAACAGCCCGGATCCGGCCACCCGACACCGTGACGATATCTATAAGTCCAGGGCCTGCCTGATCGACATCGACGAACCAAACAAGCATCTGTGGGTGCTCGATACGGCGTTGTTGGTGGGCACGCTGAACAAACGCACGCTAGTGATCAGCCACTCGATTACCGAGGGTTTCAAGCATTACGACTCGCTGGAATCATTCGGAGAGACGCTGCCGGCGCGTGTTGCGTCCACGTCAAGTTCGCCGACGTTGCGGTGGCGATTGTATGAGCCCGCGGGCAATTTTTTCGACCATCAGGCCTGTGCGCTGATCGCGCTCGAAGTCGCGGCGATCGGCCAGCTTAAAGACACCCTTACGACAAAGGGCCTTACGCGTCGCGCCAGTACCGCTGCCAGGCGCCGCAAGGACATTGACGAAGGGCGCTTCAGCCGGATCGAGCGTTCGTTGCCCGGCTGGCTGCTTAATGCTCTACCGGCGGACCTGACCCTCTACAGCCGACATTTGATGGACCTGGCCCTGCTTCGGGAGCAACACGCGGGTAAAACGTTTCTGGATGACATCCCACCACTCCCGGCATTTACGCTGCAGAAATTGCAGGCACAGGTGTTGAAAGATCACCCGGAAGTGAATGACGCCAAACTCGAAACTATTGAATTCAGTATCACCAGCGTGGTGATCCGGGGGGCCATTGCGGTGCCGGGCAAAACCGAAACCATCACGATGTCGCTCATCGATCTGGCCCTGCAGAATTTGATTGCCGTGCCATTGGGCAACAAGACCGTGCGCCGCACCGACGGCAGTCCTGTTGAATCCTGGATGACACCGGCCTATCTGGAAAAAATCGTCACCGAGGTCAATATCGGTGAGATCTATCCCTCGCTGATCAAGCAAAAACTGCTCGGGAACACCAAGGAAACGCAACGCCGACAAGACCTGTTCACCAGCCACCTGCGCATTCAACTGCCGCTTCAGATGCTCCAGCACAAAATTCGTGGTGAGGCCGGTATCGACGATCAGGGCTACCGGTATGTGGTCGCAGCGATGCAGGAAAAACCCGCTGACCGTTTTGTGGACGGCCTGGAAATTATCATTCGCCCGCTGGCATTCATCCCCGGGGGCAGCACAGACAACAAGGCCGACGAGGTGGCCAACATGTTCGTTATCGGCCCGCGTCTCGCCGACAAGGGGCCCTGCCTGCTGTATCGCCCTCTGCTTGATCCTCCGCTTCTGCAATATCCCCGCGAAACCAACCTGCTGTATGCGATCAAACATAGCCCCACTCTTCGCCAGTCGGTGTTGGCGTGGTTACCGGACGACGTGCGCTTCAACTACTCACAGTATGTATTCCCCGGCGAGCTGCCCTCCGTCTGGACGCTGTCGCAATGGCTGGTCGATCCCGCGTCCGCTCTTGGCATGATGGGGGCGGTCACGCTAGCGGCAACACCACTCGCACAACCGCCACTGTCGACATTGTTCACCGCCAATGCCAACGCGATGATTACCCTGGCAGACCGGCAAACGGTCTCCAATGCTCAAAGTCGTTGGGAGACCCTGAAGCACGGGGCGTGGATGCTGTTCAACATTACACTGCCGTTTCTGGGTAAAACGGCGGCCAGCGCCATGTGGATCTGGCAGATCATGAGCGACCTGGATCAAGCGAATGAAGCCAGCGAGCAAGGTGACAATGACACGGCGTGGACGGCATTGACTGACCTGCTCTTGTCACTGGGCATGGTCCTGGCCCATTACGCGGCGACGCGCCACGCCGCGGTCCGAACCGTTGCCAAGCAGGCCATCACGCTGGAAAAACTACCCACATCACCCTCGAAAATCACCGTAACCCAGTTACCCGATATTGCTGATCAACCGCTGCCCGCGAGTCACAAAACCAACCTGTACACCCATGGCGCCCTCGCCCTCACCGGGCTCGGGGCGCTGCTGGACGGGCTGGCCATTGCAAAACCTGCAGGCTTGGTGAGCCCCTCGACGCAACTCGGCTCGCATCGATTTTTGAGCTCGCTCAAGCAAAAATGGTATGCCCAGGTTGGCCAACGCTGGTTCGAAGTCATGGTCAATGACAATGACTTCGTGCAAATAATCGATACCCGCCAGGCCCCGACTAAAACCGGACCACTGCTGGTCCATTCCGCAACCGGCGAATGGTTCGTYGACACACGCCTGAGGTTGCGCGGTGGTGGCCGTAGCCGAAAAGAACTGGTGCAGGAAAATGCACGGCGCAAAAACGAACTGCGACAGCAGCTGGATACCTTCGACAAGTACAAGATGGTGCTGAGGACCGCGCTTGAAACCGCAGAGAAAGCAGCGACTCCACTCGCACCGGGCGTTGATGATCCCCAGGGCCGCAGGCTGATCGATACGCTGGATAAACAGGTGACCGTTTATGGCGTCTACATTGAGCAGCTCAAAGCATTCAACGTGCTTGAGTCCATCATCAACTACCGCGCCGTCCTGGTCAGTTGCCTGGATCAACAGCTACTGCTGACGGAGAAATGGTTCAACCGGCAAAACCTGGTGTTTGGCACCTATATGCGGCGCTCTTTGGTCCTGCTGGATGGAGAGCCCAACGAACTCCCCCAGACCCCGCGCCAGACTCATCAGCAAACCAGCGAGCTGACCCAAGGGTTTATCGAAAAAATCGAGTTCGCCATGGCCCGGATTGAAGAGTTGAAACGGCTGGGTAAAGAGGGCGCCGAAACCGCCAGGGAATACACGGCAACGCTGCCAACCTTTGAGCTGCAAGACCTGAAGCTGTTTCAGATCAGCCTCACCCAAGAGCTCAGCCTCAATGACACTGGAACAGTCGCCACCGAATCTGCCCGACAGGCACTGGTAATGCTTGTCGAAGATGTGTGCCTCGCCATCCAGTCGTCACTGGACCTGGCCAGGGAAGATTCCCTCCTGGCGCTACCGGAACGAATCGAAGGATTGAGTGATCTGCTCGAACAGTTCGCAACCATCGACCAACGTATTCTCGACTTGCCCGACGAGTACCCCGGGGAGCTGCTGCAACCGTCACTGGACCTGACGCGCCAGCGTATCGAAGCGTTCCATCTGCGTGCGGTGAATCACCTGACGTGGATGCTGCATGAGCGCAAGATCCTCGAACCGGTGCCGGGGCCATCGCGGCCGGTCATTGCCCCGCATCGCCTGATCAAAACGCGTTTCAAAGGCACCGTCGTCGGCAAGTCCCGAAAGCAGGTGAACACCACCGACACTGATCTGGTCGACGTCACCTCCCCCCTCACCGGTAAAGTAATCGCCACGTTCCATGAGAAAACACCTGGGGTGTGGGTTGAACATGTGCCGGTCAAAACAGCTGCACCCGCTGCCAGTCGCCCAACGCTCGCGATCAGCCTTCAAAACGCTGAAGCATTATTGATCCAGCTGGAGTCATTCACCCGACGTACCGAGGCACACTCAAAAGGTGATCGACGTATTCCGTTGGAAATCGAGGAGATGTTCCACCAGCAGGCCCGCCGAATGGAAGAATCGGCGATCGCCATCGAAAAAGCCCTGACTGACACCAACGCGACCGAAGGCGGCCCCGGATCGGCTGCCGCCGTGACCAAACGGCTAAACGATGAGGCGGCTGCGCTGTACAAAAAGGGCACCGATATTCGTACCAGCATGACCAAACGCCAGCCGCCCACCGCCGGCCGTGTTGAATGGCTGCACAGCAAAGGCCTTGTGACCATTCACAGGATTGGTAAACCACTGCCGGAGCATCAGCGCTTGAAGGGGTCGCGCAAGGACTACCTGGATGAGTACGAGATTCGCGATAAGGAAACCCGCAAAGTGCTTTGGTATGCGCACTTCCATTACCCGGCATCCCACACACCAAGGCCAGCCTTCACTGCTGCGCATTTGAAGACTGTCGAACAACGCGGGTCAGGGGGTTCACACGAAACGCGAGGTGTCTTGAACGCTCATCAATCCATTGCCATTTATCGCGCTGAAATAAACCAACGACTGGCTGCTTCATTGTTTTTCAAGTAATACGCGCCATCCCTTGTTTGAGACCCGCCTTGTCGCGGGTCTTTTTTTGGCCTGCGATAACTATTTACCGCCCTGCATCGTGGGCAGCAGCCTACCGTCGTTACCTTCGCCAGGACCTGCTTACGGATCCTGAAATCACGCATCGAAGGCAACGATCATGACCGACAGCAACCTCCCCGGCGCCTCATCCCCGCTCAAAGAAAAAAGTGACCTGGTCAGCCAGACCAGCCACGGCCCGACTCTCAACGAAGTGGCTTCACACGTGTTGCGCCGTGCTCTGAAAACGCTTTACGCGACACTGGACATCGACCCAGACCACGCGTTCGTCGCCAYCCCTCAATGGCAAGTGGAAAACGATCAAATTGAGGCCGGACCGATCGATTTCGAGTCGCTGACCCATGCACTTGTACGTCAGGGGCTTTACGGTGCAACGGCTAATTACCTCGAGGGAGAGCACTTTCTCACGGATGCGCCGGCTRCAATCAATGGCGTTCACCTGCCGGTCAGCATCGAAGACATCGCCAGGCTGCTCAATGACAGCGCACCTGTGCTGTTTGTCGAGCTTCAAGCCCGACAGCTGGACTACTGGAATGGCAAGGGAAAAGAGTCCACCCGCTGGACAGAACTGTCCGACACGTTGCGCAAGGCGCTGAACGTCCAAAAGGTCAAAGGTTGGGATTCAGCCGAATGCACCATGGCACGCGAGGTGTTCAAGGACCCGGACACGGCGACGCGGAAAAATGCGGACAGCCATTTGTCGTCGATCCAGGCCTGCCTGATCGACATCGACACGCAGGAAAACGATGTCGCCAACCACCTGCTGATAGCAGGTGCCC
>NZ_JBFULH010000055.1:0-17581 GCF_056400445.1 Pseudomonas sp. P5_B2
CTTCACGCGTGGCGAACCAGACCCCACCGTGTTGCTTGGCATACTCGATGAACTGCTTGATCGCCCTCACCCGCCCGGGACGACCCACCATGCGTGGATGCAACCCGATCGACATCATGCGGGGGCCTTCAGCCGATTCCTCATAAAGGACCTCGAAGCTTTCCTTCATGTACTCGAAAAAGTCCGAGGCCTGGGACAGCCCCGGCGAGTTCCAGTAGCGAAAATCGTTCACGTCGGCGGTGTAAGGCACTACGAGGTGACGCTGACCTTCAACCTCGACAAAGTAGGGAACATCATCGTTGTAGGCATCGGAATCGTAGAGAAAGCCACCCTCTTCCACGACCAGGCGACGGGTGTTGACGCTGGCACCATAGCGGCAATACCAGCCAACAGGACGCTTGCCACAGGTGCGCTCGAATGACTCGATCGCCAAGCGGATGTGTTCACGTTCCTGTTCTTCGGTCAGGCGAAAGACTTCCTCCCAACGATAGCCGTGACTGCAAATTTCATGACCACCGGCCACCGCCGCATGGGCGACATCAGGGTTTTGCTCAAAGGCTACTGCGCAGGCATGAAACGTCGCGCGAACCGATTGCTGTTCGAGGATATCCAGAATTCGCCAGATGCCGACGCGAGAACCGTACTCATACATCGACTCCATCGCCAGATTGCGGGTGCCGTCGGGTATTGAATAACTGCCCCATTCGGTCATCGACTCCTGGTCCGGATCGCCCATGGCCAGCGAGCGCTCGGAACCTTCTTCGTAGTTAATGACGAGGCTGACGGCCAAACGCGCACCATTGGGCCATGTGCCTTGAGGGCGTTTTTTACCGTAACCGATCAAATCGCGGGCAGGTGAAACCATCGGGATTTACTCCTGAAATTCTGGCTAATGGATCAAGGGTGAAACCAGGGGTTTAACAGTCGATATCGTTCAACCGGTCATGACTCAGGGAACCCCACTCGCGAAAGGCCAGCCCCATGGCCAGGGTTTGCGCTATGCAGAACGAAGCTGTGAGTGAGCGAAAGCCCAGTAACTCGGCATCGTTGACCTCAATCACCGTATCGGCCATCTGCCCGATAGGGCTGAGCACGCTGTCAGTGATCGCAACCAGCGTCACACCCGCTTCCCTCGCCTGACGACAGGCCTCAACGGTGTCATGGGCGTACGGCGGAAAGCTGACAGCGATCAACAAATCATCATCGGCAATCGCACTGACCTGCTCGGGCAACGTGCCGCCAGCGCCACTGATGTGCACGGTGCGCTGACCGACACGGCTCAATGCATAGCTGAGGTACGCCGCCACCGGAAACGCCCGACGCATGCCGATGACGAAGGTGGTTCGAGCGGCTTGCAAGTGGGCGATAGCCGCTTCGATATTGGCTTGCTCGCCGCCCTCTGCCAGATGCTCCAGAGAAACGATATTGGCTTGGCTGAACTCCCGCAAAATCCCGCCGACATCACTCGGATCTTCCAGCAACGTTTCACCGCCGTAGTGGCGGATTCGCTCGCTATAGTGGGTGTCGGCAGCCTGTTGCAGTGGTGCGCGGAACAACCGCTGCAAGTCCTTGAAACCTGAAAAGCCCAGGGCCTGAGCCAGCCGAATATAAGCCGAAGGCGCGATGTTTGAGCGCTTGCCCAGTTCGGCCACCGTACTGAGAGCGACCTCATGCGGGTTGTCGATCAGGAATCGTGCTGCATCGCGCAGGCGACCGGTCAGTTGTTCGTGCTGGGCCGCGATAGTGTCACGCAGCGCTGCAAGGGTTTCAGGTAAGGCCATAGGGAAGGCTCGTCAATTAAAAAGTGTGTGCGTCGATCAACGTAACGCCGTGATGGCTTGATCTAGCGCTGCGATGAGCCGGTCGACTTCTTCCAGCGTGTTGTAATGTGCCAGCGACACCCGCACTACCCCGCCAAAGCGCTCAAGCCCAAGGGCTTCGATCAGCCGCCGCGCATAGAAATCACCAAAGCGGATGCCTATCCGGTGCTCATCGACGCTGCGCACGACTGCCTCGGACTGAACGCCCTCGACCACAAAACTGATTGTTGGCACTCGATTGCGCGTATGCGCCTTGCCGATGATTCGAACACCTTCGCGCTGACGTAAAAAGGCCAGCAAACGCTCGGCGAGCAGATCTTCCTGTACTTCGAATGCATCGAAAGCCGCCTGCATGCGTTTGCGCTCGCTGCCTTCGGCGCCAAGCCGGGTGCTGATGTCGAGCAGGTAATCGCAAATGCCGATGCAGCCGAAGGACAACTCATAGTTGACGTTACCGGGCTGCAGTTTATAAGGCACTACGTCCTGGCCGATAAAGAAATGGTTGAGGCTCGGCAACTCCAGCAACAGATACCGGCGTCCCCATAGCACAGCAAAGTGCGGACCGAAGGTTTTGTAGAAGCTGTAGACGTAGAAATCGGCGCCGCTGGCCTGCACATCCACCAGACGGTGTGGCGCATAAGCGACGGCGTCCACGCACAGCTTGGCGCCCACCGCATGGACCCGCCGCGCAACCTCGGCAACCGGGTTGACCGAACCGAGAATATTCGAAGTGTGGGTCATGGCCACATAACGGGTTTGGTCATTGAGCAAGACCTGAAGATCATCCAGCTCAAGCTCGCAGCTTTCTGGGTTGACCTGCCATACACGCAGGGTTGCACCGCGGCTTTCGCACAGCTTGACCCATGGACCGATGTTGGCTTCGTGATCACAATTGGTGACGATGATTTCATCGCCCGCACCGATGGACGGAGCGATGGCACGACACAGAATTTGCAGCAAGTGGGTGGTCGAGCCGCCCATGATCACTTCTTCGGGATGCTCGGCGTTGATCAACTGCATCACCGCGTGACGCGCTTGCATCACGCGCTCGCCAGCATCGACAGACGGTTGGTAAGACGCGCCTAGTTGCACGCTGCTGTTGAGCAGGTAATCGCTGACCCGCTCCGCCACGGCGCTCAGCACCATCGAGCCACCGGCGTTATCCATGTACGCATAACCGCTGGCGAGACCTGGAAATTGCTTGCGAACGTAATCAATATCGAGAGGATTCACTCTTCTTTTCTCCAGTCTGAATCAATGATGCAAGATGGCTTGCAGGAACGCCTGTGTGCGGGGTTCCTGCGGTGCGGTAAAAAACGGTTCAGGGGTGTTCTGCTCAACAATGCGTCCGCTTTCCATGAAGATCACTCGGTCGGCGACCCGCCGGGCAAAGCCCATTTCGTGAGTGACCACGACCATCGTGACCCCGGAACGCGCGAGGTTTTGCATGACGTCGAGGACCTCGCCGACCATTTCCGGGTCCAGTGCCGAAGTCGGTTCGTCGAACAGAATCGCGCGGGGCTCCATGGCCATGGTGCGGGCAATGGCAACACGCTGCTGCTGGCCACCGGACAATTGGCTGGGGTACTTGTGCGCGTGATCGCCCATGCCGACCTTCACCAGCAATTCCTTGGCCCTGGCATGCGCATCACGCCGACTCAGACCGCGCACACGGATCGGCGCCAGCGACACATTATCGAGCACCGTAAGGTGCGGATAGAGATTGAAACTCTGAAACACCATGCCCACTTCACTGCGGATGGAAGCCAGTCGCGGACCGCTTTCAACCCGTTCACCGGCCACGCGGATATGCCCTTGCTGGTAGTTTTCAAGCAGATTGATGCAGCGGATCAAGGTCGATTTTCCCGAGCCGGACGGGCCCAGAATGACCACCACTTCGCCTTCTTCAACCTGCAGGTTGATATCGCTTAACGCCTTGAAGTTGCCGTAGTACTTGTCGAGTTTTTCAATGTCGATCAACGTGCTCATGCGGTTTTTCCTCCTGAGGCGTTACGACGCTCAACCCAACTCACCATTTGCACCAATGGCAACAGCAGCAACAGGTACAACAAGGCAGCCCCTACCAGCGGTGTCGGGTTGGCCGCCAGCGCCTGCGCCTGGGTGGCCTGCTTCAGCAAGTCAGGCATCGCTACCACCGAGGCGAGCGCCGTATCTTTCATGACGTTGATGCAATTGCTGGTCATGGGCGGCATTACGATGCGGATGGCCTGCGGCAAAATGACGTCGCGCATGGTGTTGAAAAAGCTCATGCCCTGAGAGGCCGATGCTTCGAACTGACCACGGGGAATGGCTTCGATGCCCGAACGAAAAATCTCTGCACTGTAGGCGCATGAGACCAGCGAGAGTGCGCTGGCAGCAGCCGCAAATGATGACAGCCGAATCCCGACAAAAGGCAGCGCGTAATAGATCAGCACCAGCAAAACCAGCAGCGGAATGGAGCGCATGATATCGATGTAGACACGCGCAAGTGCTCGAACCGGTGCGTAGGAGTACAACCGCAACAATGCCAGCAAAAGCCCGCCCACCAAGCCCAGGGCAATACTCACCGCCCCCAGCACAATGGTTACGCCCAGGCCGCGCATCATCAGCGGAAGCGATTCGACGAGCACGTTCCAGTTAAAAAATGTCTGCAAAAGATCCATGGGTTACCTCGGTCAATACAAGTGGCGAACTGGTGTCGCCACTTTCACGCATTATCGGCAAGGCTTACTTGAGGACAGCGGTCACCTGCAGGGTGCTGGAATCTTTATTGGCTTCGGTGCCAAACCACTGTTTATGGATTTTCCCAAGTGTGCCGTCTTCTTTCATCTTGCTGATGATGTCGTTGACCTGGTCACTCATTTCCCAGCCTTTAGCGTGCATCAGCGAATAGCGTTCGCCGGTGGGAATTCGCGCAACGATGGAATACTGCGGTTTGTCCTTGATGTAATAAAGCACTGCCGGAATGTCGCTGAGATAACCATCGATTCGCCCCGAACCCAGATCGAGCATGGCCGGAGAAAGCCCTTCGTAACGCGAAACATCTTCAAACTTGTACTCGTCCTTGTGCTGGCCAATCCACATGTCGCCTGTCGACCCGGTGTCGACACCCACAACCTTGCCGTTCATATCGGCCAGGCTCTTGACCTTGGAGGTGGTCAGGGCAGTGAGGGACTGGTCGCTGTCGAAGTACGGCTGCGCAAAGGCCACCGATTCGAGGCGTTTAGGGGTGATGGTGATGGATGAAATAGCGATGTCGACCCGTTTGGATTGCACGGCACTGAACAGGCCGTTGAAAGGAATGTTGACGAACTCGACGCTTTTCCCGGCGCGTTTGGCCACCTCATTGACAACATCGACTTCGAAGCCGACAAACTCGCCTTTGGAATCCTGAAACTCCCAAGGCACGTTGCCAACGTTAGCACCCACGGTCCAGTCAGCGGCCCAGGCTGGCAGAGAAACTGCGGCCGTCATGAACAATCCCAACATCACTTTCGCTTTCATGTTTGCTCCCGATTGTTTGTTTTTAGGTGCTAACAGCTGTTGATCTCGTGCAACGCGGGATTGAGACTAAATCAGTGGAATATTTAATTCAACACCGTTGATCTGTGAATTTTTTACTCCACTGTCATGCTTGAGGCCTAAAAACCGTTAAAAGACATCATCAAGGAAATTTTGTGGAACAAGGGAGCGCAGGAATGCCGCTACGCTTGTAAAAAATAAAAGCAGGCGGAGACACGCAATGCCCAACAATAAGCGTCAAGGGTTCACGGTTTCGCGCTACTCCTTGCTAGCTTCGGCCATCCTGGCGGCTTCCCTGCCGACCGCCCGGGCGGTTGAACTGGATACCGGCAATCCGGAYTGGRCCGCGCGTATCGATAACACCRTCARGTACAACTACGGTGTGCGCACCGAAAGYGCYGACAMRCGCATGYTGGGRACGCCAAACAACAACGATGGCGAYTACAACTTYCGCAAGTCCGGAACCAACATCACCAACCGTGTCGACYTGTTGASCGAGATGGAYGTGGTCTACAAGAACGCCATGGGCTTTCGCGTCAGTGCCGCCAGYTGGTACGACMAGGCSTATGMCAACACCGGTTCCAACTCYAACCCGTTCGTCAACGGCAATGACTCGCGCTCCGGTCTGGTCGCCAACGATCCACGCCTGGCCCCCGTCACCAACGACAACGTCGGCTTTGGCAGCCCGCACCTGAGCAACTACGCCCAGCGTTATTACAGCGGTCCGTCGGGCGAAATCCTCGATGCGTTCGTGTTCTACAGCACCGAGGTGGGCGAGGAGTCGTTGTTCAGCGCCAAGGCCGGTCAGCACAACGTGTTCTGGGGCGAGACCATTCTCAACCCGGTGCACTCGATCAGCTATGGCCAGTCCGGCCTCGACCTGGCCAAACTGGCGGCGTCGCCGGGCACGGAAGCCAAGGAGTTGTTCGTGCCGCGTAACCAGCTGTCGATGTCGTTCACCGTGAACTCCGAGTTGACCGTGGGTGCCCAGTACTTCCTGGATTGGGACGCCGCTCGCCTGCCGGAAGCGGGCACCTATTACGGGGGTTCCGATCTGGTGGGCTTTGGTGCCAAATCGTTCCTGTTGGGCAACACCAACGCCGTGGTTCCGGGCAGCCCGCTGGGGTGTGGGCTGGCATCGTGCAATGCGTTGACCAACGTGCGTCGCGGTCATGACCTGGATCCGCACAATAGCGGTGACTGGGGCGTGATGGCCAAGTGGTCGCCGGCCTGGCTGGACGGGACGCTCGGCGTCTACTACCGCGAAACCTCGGACATCCTGCCGCAAGCCTGGCTGGATACCCGAGGCATCTCCTCGGCCAACCCGAACGGCACCCGGCCAGCCGGGCAAGTGCCGGCGCTGGTCAACACGCTCAACTCGTTGAGCACCGCCACCTACCAACTGGCCTATGCCGACAACATCAAGATTGCCGGTCTGAGCCTGTCCAAGGATGTCGGCGTTGTGAGTGTGGGTTCGGACCTGAACATCCGTCACAACATGCCGCTGGCCAGTATCCCGGCCATCGTCAGCTCTACCAGCCCGCTGGGCCTGGGCCAGGGCCTCGGCCTGTTGCCGGCGCGCACGGCTTCCACCGGTGTGATCTACGACACCCCGAGCCGGGGCGACAGCATGAGTGCCACCGGCGACACCTTGCACTGGACGCTGAATGGCCTGTTACCCCTACCGAAAACGGCGTTGTTCGATTCGGCAACGCTGCTGGCCGAGCTGTACTACAGCAACCTGCTCCAGCTCGATGACAAGAACGAAGCGCTCTACAAGGGCAAAGGCAGCTATCGTGGCGTCGACCAGCCGACCCGGGACAACTGGGGCCTGGCGGTCAACTTCACACCGACCTGGTACCAGGTGCTCCCCGGTGTTGACCTCAACGCGCCACTGTCCGTCATCGTCGGCCTCGCTGGCGTGTCACCGGTGGCCGGTGGCGGTGCCAAGGACACCGGCAACTATGCGGTGGGCGTCGGTGCGATTGTGTACAACAAATACTTTGTCGATCTGAAATACGTGGACGCCTTCGGTCAAACCGACAAGTGCAATACCAGTGGTGTGAGTACCGGCCCGAACGGTGGTGACGGCTCCACCCCGAACGCTTTTAGTGGCAACGAAAACTACGCCTGTTACGCCGGTGGCTACTCGTCCTTCTCCGGTGCGGGTGCGACGATTGAAGACCGGGGCGCGGTGTACCTGACGATGAAAACAACCTTTTGATTCACCACTGATTTGCTTCAATAAGTCCCATTGCGCACTGATTGTCTGACCTCAGCCTGTATGGCATAAGCCGGTGCCTCCACAGCATTGAAATCTTGTGTATACCGCTGGGCAAATCCCGCAACCCCCCATTCCTGATACTGCTGCACATGCTTCAATTCGTGAGCCCAGAGCGCGATGTTCTGCTGTGAGGTTTGAGCGTCCCGGAAGAGGATAATGTCGATCAGCGTCACGGCCCCGACATCGGGATTTTGCAGCATGGCATTGGCGGCGCTGAATTGACCGTTGTCGCTGACTTTGTAGCGCACGGAATCGAGGACGCTGGGGTCGTACCAGCGCAGCAGTTGCTCCCGGATGTGCGATGGAATGGGTTGGATGTCGGCGGTGGCTGCTTCAGCGCGGGCTTGGGTCAGCCACATTGCCAGGGCAAGTGCCGCGACCTGGTAGATACCTTCAGGCAAGGAACCAAGCAGCGGTCCCACGTCTGGCAGGCAGATGCAGCTGTCCGGGCAAACCTGTTTCTCGCCAGCCGGGCAAGTGGGGGCCTGGGCTGAAACTTCAAGTGTCAGGCACAGAACCAATGGCGCCACCAGGCGCGCGGTGATGGGCGGCATTGGGCGCTCCAAGGTCGGACGCAACGCGAACAGTGGCTAATGCAAAGGCTGGATTGCAGCGCTACGGGTACCGGCGAATGCACTTGTACCCAGCCAGCGCCACAAGTTTTGCGCATCCTGCACGGCGCCGTCTACACGCAGCTCTTGCGACAGAAGAACCTCCCTGGGTGTGCGGTCGCCCGTCCACACCTCGGTCAAAGCACGCACACTAGAGTCGACGACGAGCGTGAGTTCGCGGCCGGGGTCGTCGCGGCACAGATCTGCCACGCCATGCTCGACCACCAGCCACCACTCTTGCTCGCCTGACCGCGCGTCGCGGAACCGGAAGTGGATGACCACCGCTCGGGACGGGAACATCTCGATGCGCACGAACCGGCGCACGTCCCACATGAGCAGGCCCGCGTCGAGTTCGTTATCGCGAAGGCGACTGCCTATCCAGCGCGCGCCCCAATGACCCAGCGCCATGATGATGGGGCGCAAATCCTCGCCCGCCTCGGTCAGGCTGTACTCCCAGACGCTGCCTGCGGCCGTGCGTTGTACAACACCGATCTCTTCCAAGTGGCGCAGTCGCTGTGCCAGCAAGCTGGTGGACATCCGGGGTACGCCACGGTGCAGTTCATTGAAGCGTTTACTGCCGCACAACAACTCGCGCACGACCAAAGGCGTCCAGCGCTCGCACAGTGCTTCAGCACCGCGCGCGACCGTGCAGAACTGACCGTAGCTTTCGTCCATCGCCTGTCCTCCGCAACTACAACGCTTCAGATTCTGAACTAGTCCCGCGACTTCGCCACGCGCACGCTGAAGCCCTCGATTGCCAACCGCCCCAGGAGAACGCCATGACCACAATAGCCATCATTCAGCGCCCGCCCGTGCTGCTCGACCGCAGCGCGACGATCGCCCGAGCCGTGCAATCAGTCACGGAGGCTGCGGCGGCGGGGGCCTCGTTGATTGTTTTACCCGAACAGTTCATTCCAGGTTATCCGTCGTGGATCTGGCGGCTGGCGGCGGGAAAAGACGGGGCTTTAATGGGCCAGCTGCACGCGAGGCTACTGGCCAACGCCGTTGATATCGCGAACGGTGACCTGAGCGAATTGTGCGAGGCCGCCCGCGCTCACGCCGTGACGATCGTCTGTGGCTTCAATGAATGCGAGCGGCGCAATGGAGGCGGCACGCTCTACAACAGCGTAGTCGTTATCGGTACGAACGGCGAAGTGCTCAACCGACACCGCAAGCTGATGCCAACGAATCCTGAGCGCATGGTGCATGGCTTCGGTGATGCGTCCGGATTGCGTACGGTCGATACCCCCATCGGCCGCCTGGGTGCGCTTATCTGCTGGGAAAACTACATGCCATTGGCGCGCTATTCACTGTATGCCCAGGGGGTGGAAATCTACATCGCTCCCACGTACGACTCTGGCGAGAGCTGGATCTGCACAATGCGTCACATCGCACTCGAAGGCCGCTGCTGGGTGCTCGGCAGTGGCACCGCGCTGCGCGGTAGCGACATCCCCGATGACTTTCCGGCTCGTGCGCAACTGTTTCCCGATCCGGACGAGTGGATCAACGACGGCGACTCGGTGGTGGTCAATCCTCAAGGAAGGATCGTGGCCGGTCCATTACACCGAGAGGCAGGCATTCTGTATGCGGATATCGACGTCTCACTCGTGGCGCCAGCGCGGCGGGCGCTCGACGTCACCGGGCATTATGCGCGCCCTGACATTTTCGAACTGCAGGTTCGACGCACGCCGGCGACAGCGGTGCACTACATCGACGGGTGAAGCCAGGCAACGCCCAGGCGATCCCCAACCATTGATCAAGGAGCCATTTCATGAGCATTCAAAGGTCTTATAAAGGCAGTTGTTTCTGCGGCGCAGTCGAATTCACCGTCAGCGGTGAGCCGGCCGCAATGGGCTATTGCCATTGCGAGTCATGTCGGCACTGGTCAGCAGGGCCGGTCAATGCCTTCACGTTGTGGAAGCCCGAGGCGGTGCAAGTCACTCGGGGGGCCGACCACATTGGCACCTACAACAAGACACCGCAGAGCTATCGCAAATGGTGCAAGAACTGCGGCGGGCACCTTTTCACCGAACACCCGGGGATGGGCCTCATCGACGTGTATGCGGCGGTCATCCCGGATCTCGCGTATTCGCCCGGCGTTCACGTCCACTATCAGGAGACGGTGCTGCGCATAAAAGATGGATTGCCCAAGCTGAAGGATGTCCCCAAGGAGTTAGGGGGATCGGGCGTCAGCGTGGACGAATAGCGCTAAATGCGGTAGCTTCCGGCGATTCCGCCTTGCTTGAATACGCCAGTTGCTACCCGTTCGACAGACCGTCAGGCGTCGGGCTCCTGAAAGAGCTCGATCAAGGGGCTTCGCGTGAGCCGGCTGAATCCGAAAGCGTTACTGTTGTGCCTGGCTGGCCTATTAGCGTCTGCGAATCAATCAGCCTTTGTAGGCTGACAGGCAACATGTTACAAATAACTGCTTACAAAAGAAAAATTCATAAAATCCGATCCTTGTACTAGCGAGTGTTAGCTTGTGCGCTTTATCGGGCCATGAGAGGCCAACGCCGTAATTATGCGCATCAAGTTTCCCAGCATTCCCGCCCTCTGTGTTTACCTTGCCCTGGCTAGCCTATTTGCGGGCGCATGGCTTACCCACCCTGCCCCCAAGCATTCTTCATTTGCCCTGGCAAGTCCGGCTCCGGCTGTGACGGATGCAGCGGCCAAGCCCATTTATACCAGCCGTTTCGCCTCCTCCGGGCTGGTGGACTTCGTGCATTCCTCGGCGGTGACTGCCTTGCCTGACGGTAGCCTGATGGCCGTCTGGTTCGCTGGCTCTCGCGAAGGCGCAGCCGATGTGCAGGTGCGCTCCGCCCGTTTCGACGTGAGTACCGGTGAGTGGGGGGAGGAACGGGTGATGGCGACCCGGGATTCGACCCAGCAAAGCACCCGAAAATACATTCGCAAACTGGGCAACCCGGTCGTGGCGCTCGCGCCGGACAATCGCCTTTGGCTGTTCTACGTCTCCGTATCCATGGGCGGCTGGGCCGGTAGCGCAGTCAACGTGATGGTTTCAGACGACTTTGGTGAGAATTGGTCGGCGCCGCGCCAATTGATCACGTCACCCTTTCTGAACATCAGCACCCTGGTCCGGTCGGCACCGGTGTTTCATGTCGACGGATCCATCGGCTTGCCGGTCTACCACGAATTTCTGGGCAAGTTTGCCGAGTACCTGTACTTGAGCGCAAACGGTGAAGTGATCGATAAATACCGCATCAGCCACGGCAATAATTCATTGCAACCCGCGGTCGTCCCAATGGATGGTCAACACGGTATCGCTTTGTTGCGCTACGCCGGCGAAACCCACCATCGAGTCCTGGCGAGCCGCACCGAGGATGCCGRGCAAACCTGGAGCGAACCTTTTCCGCTCGTGCCTTCGAACCCGAATTCCTCGTTGGCAGCCGTTGCGACGCCCGAACACGGGATGCTGGTAGCGCTCAATGACCTGCAGGAGGGGCGCTTCAAGCTGAGCCTCTATCTCACCGATGCGAAAATGGACGATTGGCGCCTGGTGCACGATCTGGACAAATCACCGGATCCCGAGGGCGATCCGTTTTCACCCCTCGCCTACAAGGAAATCATCGGGATTGAGTTCCGCGGATCCAGTGGCAAGCTCCGCCAACCGTTGGAAGCGCAATTCCTCGCCAACCTCGACAACCGTGTCTGCAAAAACGACGGGTGTGAGTTTGAATACGAATACCCGTACTTTATCCGCAGCCCGGACGGGATGTATCACTTGGTTTATTCCTGGAACAACACCTTCATCAAACACGTCACCTTCAACGATGCGTGGCTGTCCGAGCGTCTCAAATGATTAGTCTGTGGCAAGCCCATCTCAGCTTCGCGATGATCCTCTTTCTGCTAATGCCGTCTTTTGGTCTGAACAGGGCCTGGCGCACCGCACTGCTCCTGGCATTGCTGGCAGCCAGCTTCATTCAGCTGGGCGGGTTGTCGTTGGCGGCTTACTTGCGCAGCCACATTGATGACCTTGCGATCACCTCAATGGTGTTCATGGTGTGGGGCTGTTTGCGTCGACTGGAGGTGTTGCCGCCCGCACAGCATGGTGGTCACATCAGCGTATTGATCCTCTTCACCGTGCTGGCTCTGGTGCTATACCCGGCGACCCTGGGCTTGAGTGAACTGGATCCTTACCGGCGGGGTTTCAGCCCGCGCCCCCTGTTGCTTGTCGTCGCACTGATTACATTCAGCCTGTTTTACCTGCGCAATTACCTGGCCGTCGTAATGTTGACCAGCGCCACCTTGGCCTTCTTGGTCGGGATCAAACCTTCTCATAACTATTGGGATTACTTGATTGATCCGCTGCTGGGCCTGTATTGCTGCCTGGCTTTGCTGGTGCTGGCGACGCGCTGGGGATATCGCCGGCTCATCACGCTGCGCGGCCCGATGCGAAACCATTCCGTTTAAAATTTAACGAAACTCTTAATAGGGAAACATCGATGGGCTGGCTGAAATCGAGACGCTTGCATTACTGGCTGGGCGCAACAGCGATCGCGTTTGTGTTGTTTGCACTGCTGCGGGTGGTGTTCTTTTTCGGCTTTTCCGGTTTCGACGCCAAAGCCCTGAGCGAAGAAAATGCCGTCCTGACAACCCTGGGCATCGGCTTTCGTTTCGACTTGCGCCTGGCCATTCTGGTCATGCTGCCGTTGGCGTTGCTGGCCTGGATCCCTCGCTGGAACCTGATCAGCAGCCGCCTCGTTCGCGGCATCGCCCGCGTGTACCTGGTCGCCATCCTCAGCGCTGTGCTGCTGATCTACATCATCGATTTTGGCCATTACGCGTACCTCGGCATGAGGATCAACGCCACGGTGTTGCGCTTCATCGACGACGCACAAATATCCCGCGATATGGTCTGGCAAACCTACCCGGTTGTCTGGATTTCACTGGGTTGGCTGGCAACAGTCGTGTTCGTGACGCTGGCCTTGGTGCGTTTGGAGCGCGTCACGCTGGACCGCCCCCGCAAAGCTATTCACGCGCTCTCCGCAACGTGGGGTAGTGCGTTGATGGTCGTGCTGGTGCTGCTGGGTATTTTGGGGCGTGTCGAACATCTGAACTTTGAAAACCCGGTACCGCTGCGCTGGAGCGATGCGTTCTTCTCGGGCAATAACCAGGTTGCCGCATTGGGCCTGAACCCGGTGATTTTCTTCTACGACACCGTCAAGGTCGGCCATTTGCGCTATGACGAAGCCCAGGTGCGCGAACATTACGCGGTCATGGCCAACTATCTGGGCGTCGACCAACCCGACGCGCAGACCCTTGACTTCGTCCGCCACCAGGCGCCACAACCTTACAAGATACCGGGCTCTCGACCACCAAACGTGATGTTCGTCATGCTTGAGTCGCTGGGCACCAGCGCCGTCGGGGCTTATGGCAATCCGATCAATCCAACGCCCAATCTTGATCGTCTGGCCACGCAGAGCTGGTTCTTCAAGCACTTCTATGTGCCGGTGACGGGGACCGCAAAAACCGTCTGGGCCAGCATCAGCGGGGTACCTGACGTTACTCGACAGGAATCCGCGACGCGTAACCCAATGATCACCAAGCAAAACACGCTGATCAATGCGCTCACCGGCTACGAGAAGATCTACACCATTGGCGGCAACTCCGGTTGGGCCAACATGAATGCCTTGATCAAGCAAAGTATCGACGGCGTTCGCCTGCTCGACGAGCGAGACTGGAAATCCCCAGTGGTGGATGTCTGGGGCATCTCGGATCTGGACCTGTTCAAGGAAACCGACCAGATCCTGCAAGCGCTGCCCAAGGACAAACCGTTCTTCGCCTATGTACAAACGGCCGGTAACCATCGCCCCTTCACGATTCCAAAGAGCAATGACGGATTCGAGGTCAAGCACCCTACCCTGGAGGAAGTCCAGGCCGCAGGCTCGCGCAGTGTCGAGCAATACAACGCCGTGCGCTTGCTGGACTTCAACATCGGACGCTTGATGGAAATCGCCAAGGCTGGCGGCTGGTACGAAAACACCATTTTCGTGATGTTTGGCGACCACAACACCCGTATCGCCCAGATCCCTTTCCTGGCACCGGCGTATGAGCAACTGGGCCTGGAAAGCAACGCGGTGCCGATGATCATCCACGCGCCAGGCTTGATCGGGACGCGCACGGTCGAGGAAGCAGTCGGCCTGGTGGACTTGCTGCCAACCGTAGTGGGTATGGCCGGCTTTGAGTTCCGCAACAGCGGCATGGGCCGTGATATCCAGCAGCCCGCGCCCGAAGGCGAACGTGTGGTGCCATTGGTACTGCGCGAAGGCACATTCCCGTTGATTGCCGGCGTGACTCAACACTACATGGTTCAAATGGAGCACGACGGCAGCTCGCCAAGTCTGCATGACCTGGCCTCACCGACACCGCTGGACAACGTCGCCGACCAGCACCCCGAAGAGTTCAAACGACTGTCCGAGTTGACCCGCGCCATGCATGAAACCTCACGGTTGATGCTGTACAAGAACGCGCGCGAGTAACGACTTTCCCGCGTCTATTGTGCAAATAGACGCGGGCCTCCCCTGATAACCGTTATTTAAAAACGTGTGGCTTTTTGCCTCGTGGGTATCAGCGGTCGCGTATTGTCTGGTACGCGACCCGCTCACATCCGTACTTAACGYAACTGAAACCAGGTGGTTTTCAGTTGCGTGTATTTATCAAACGAATGCAGCGATAGATCGCGACCGAAGCCTGACTGCTTGCCTCCGCCAAACGGCACCGACACATCCAGCGCGTCGATGGTGTTGACCGAGACAGTTCCGGCATTCAAGGCACGGGCGACACGGTGCGCACGGTTCAGATCATCGCTCCACACCGACGCAGCCAGACCGTAGATGCTGTCATTGGCTTGCTGCACCGCCTCTTCCTCAGTGTCAAAAGCGCTGACCGCCAGAACCGGACCGAACACTTCATCCCGTGAAATGCGCATGCCGCTGGTCACGTCAGCAAAGATCGTCGGCTGAATGAAGTTTGAAGACCCATTGATGCTCAATTGCTCGCCACCGCACAGTAGCGTGGCCCCGTCAATACGTGCCTCTGCGACCGCTTTCATAATTCGGCTGGTTTGCTCACTGTCGACGATTGCCCCAGCAGCGCTCCCAGGGTTCAGCGGATCTCCGGGCATCCACGCACGCGACTTGCTGATCAACCGATCAACAAATTCATCATGGATGGAACGTTGCACGTACAGGCGGGAATTGGCCGAGCACACTTCACCCTGGTTGAAGAAAATACCGAAGGCGGCCTTCTCCGCAGCCAGGTCCAGATCCTGACAGTCTTCAAACACCAGGTTCGGGCTCTTTCCGCCGCACTCCAGCCAGACCTGCTTGAGGTTGGACTGCGCCGAGTACTGCATAAAGTACTTGCCTACCTGAGTGGAGCCGGTGAACACCAGACAATCCACGTCCGGATGCAACCCCAGTGCCTTGCCGGCGCTCTCGCCCAGGCCCGGTACCACGTTCAGCACGCCCTCTGGAATGCCGGCTTCCAAGGCAAGCTGAGCCAGACGCAGGGCCGAAAATGGCGATTGCTCGGCGGGCTTGAGTACCACGCTGTTGCCGGCCGCCAATGCAGGCGCCAGTTTCCACGCCGCCATGTCCAGCGGGAAGTTCCACGGCACTACTGCGGCAACTACCCCCAAGGCTTCCCGCGTGATGGTGGCCAATGCATTCCGGGCGGTAGGCGCGACCTGATCGTAAACCTTGTCGAGCGCTTCGCCGTACCAGGCGAAGACGTGGGCGGCGCCTGGCACATCCACGTTGTAGGCATCCATCACCGGCTTGCCCATGTTCAGCGAATCGAGCAACGCCAGCTCTTCGCGGTGCACCATCAGCAACTCGGAAAGTTTGATCAGGATCTTCTTGCGCTCGACGGGGGACATGCGCCGCCAAGGGCCGGCATTGAAAGCCTGGCGTGCGGAGCGCACGGCCAGGTTGACGTCTTCTTCGCCGCAGGCGGCAACACGCGCGAGCAATTGATTGGTCGCAGGGTTGATGGCGTCGAAGGTCGCTCCGGATATCGACGACACTGGCTGGCCGCCGATCAAGGCGGTGTCGATGAAGGATTGGCGGGCAACACGCTGCTGCCAGTAGTTAAGGTCGAACACGTTGTACTCCCACATGACCGTCTACACGGTCAGTTGTTATTGATATGGATGGTGCGCGAATATCGAGGCAGGAAGCACGGTTACCCGTTTTGGGATGTATCACTCCGCCATCTGCAAGTCCGGCATCTTCGCCCTGAACCCACGCGTGACACCCAACAAACAAATCAGCCCCAAGCCCATCCAGCACAGGCCAATCGTGAACGCCATTCCGGAAAGGCTCGTCCATAGCCAAATGGTGCTGAGAAACCCCAGGGCCGGCAGCGCCGCGTACATCAAGTAGTTGCGTGTGCCGCGTAGTTTCTGGTCGACCAGGTAATGCTTGATCACCGCCAGGTTCACCGCCGAGAACGCGAAGAGCGCGCCGAAGCTGATCATGTTGGCGACGGTATCCAGGGTTATAAACAAGGCAATCAGCGAGAACAGGCTGACCAGCATGATCGCGGTGGCCGGCACGCGCTTTTTCGTGACCAGCTTGCCGAACACACTCGGCAATGCACCATCGCGCCCCATCGCGAACAGCACGCGCGAGACACTCGCCTGGGAGACCATTGCCGAAGCAAAACAGCCCGCTACATAGGTCGCGGTAAATGCGGTCACCAGCAGTTCACCGCCGACGCGGCGCATCACGTCCACTGAGGCTGAATCAGGGTCGGCGAAACTGTTCCATTCCGGAAATACCATTTGGGCGAAATACGAAACCAGCAGAAACAACAGCCCCCCGAACAACGACACCACCATAATGGCGAGCGGAATGGTTTTTCGCGGGTTGGGTGTTTCCTCGGCCATGGTCGACACGGCATCGAAGCCAAGAAACGACAGGCAGAGCACCGCAGCGCCCGCCATGATCAGCGGGACGCTGAAACCTTCATGATGGAAAGGTGCGAGCAGCGAAACCGGGGCGGAATGCCCACTCAAGTTGAGAAGCGATAAGGCGACGAACACAACGATGAAGACCAACTGGGCAACCACAAGTATCCAGTTGACCCGAGTGATGGACTCGATGCCGACCAGATTTAGAACGGTGACCAGCGCAATTGAACCGAGCACCCACACGGCGGTAGGCACAGCGGGAAAATATTCCGACATGTAGATGCCGATCAGCAGATAACTGAGCAACGGCAAGAAGATGTAATCCAGTAACAAGGTCCAACCGGCAATAAAGCCGAAATACGCGCCAAATGCCTTGCGCGTATAGGTATAAACCGATCCTGAATAGGGG
>NZ_JBFULH010000056.1:0-17438 GCF_056400445.1 Pseudomonas sp. P5_B2
CGTTAACTCCGGGATGATGATCGTCCAATATGTCGCCGCGTCCCTGTGTGCGGAAAACCGTCAGTTGGCGCAACCTGCCGTGCTCGACAACTACGTCACTTCCGGCCTGCAGGAAGATCACTTGAGCATGGGCACCAACGCTGCGCTGAAGCTGCATCGCGCCTTGGAAAACTGCACGCAGATCCTCGCCATCGAGTACCTGCTGGCGGCCCAGGCGTTCGAATTCCTCAAAGAGCAGCGCTTTGGCGCGGGCACCGATGCGGCGTGGCGTCTGCTGCGTGAGCGTGTTCCCGCTTATGATCAAGACCGCTGGCTGGCGCCTGACATCGCTGCGGCTGCCGCGGTATTGAAAGAACAGAATTTGCTGCACAAGGCTGTACCGAATCTGAACTGATTTTTAAAAAAACCAGCGTGCCAAGGCGCGGCTCCCCAAAAGGTAGACGCGACGGACAACGGACATCTCCGGAGCGTCTGGTGAGTTGATAACAAACTCTCAAAAGGAGCATGAAATGACTGCGCTAAACCTGATTCCCGGCCAACTGAGCCTTGCCCAACTGCGTGATATCTATCAGCAACCAGTGAAACTGACCCTCGACAACAGCGCCTCGGCCCAGATCGAGGCCAGTGTCGCCTGCGTGGAACAGATCCTCGCCGAGAATCGCACCGCTTACGGTATCAACACCGGTTTCGGCCTGCTGGCCTCGACCCGCATCGCCAGCGAAGACCTGGAAAACCTCCAGCGCTCGCTGGTGCTGTCCCACGCCGCTGGTGTCGGCGAGCCGATCAGCGACGCACTGGTGCGACTGGTCATGGTGCTCAAGGTCAACAGCCTGAGCCGTGGTTTCTCCGGTATTCGTCGCGTGGTCATCGACGCGCTGATCGCGTTGATCAACGCCGAGGTTTACCCGCACATTCCATTGAAAGGCTCGGTCGGTGCTTCCGGTGACCTGGCGCCATTGGCGCACATGTCGCTGGTGCTGCTGGGTGAGGGCAAGGCGCGCTACAAGGGCGAGTGGATGGAAGCGACCGAAGCGCTGAAAGTCGCCGGTCTGACCCCGCTGACCCTGGCCGCGAAAGAAGGCCTGGCGCTGCTCAACGGCACTCAGGTATCCACCGCTTATGCCTTGCGCGGGCTGTTTGAAGGCGAAGACCTGTTCGCTGGCGCGGTTGCGTTGGGCGCGTTGACTGTTGAGGCGGTATTGGGCTCGCGCTCGCCGTTCGACGCGCGCATCCACGCTGCCCGTGGCCAGAAAGGCCAGATCGACGCCGCTGCCGCTTACCGCGATCTGCTGGGCGAGCGCAGTGAAGTGTCCGACTCGCACGAGAATTGCGAAAAGGTCCAGGACCCGTACTCCCTGCGCTGCCAGCCACAAGTCATGGGCGCATGCCTGACCCAGTTCCGTCAGGCTGCCGAAGTGTTGGCCGTCGAAGCCAACGCTGTCTCCGACAACCCGCTGGTGTTCGCTGCTGAAGGTGACGTGATTTCCGGCGGTAACTTCCACGCCGAACCAGTGGCCATGGCGGCTGACAACATGGCGCTGGCCATCGCTGAAATCGGCTCCCTGAGCGAACGCCGCATCTCGCTGATGATGGACAAGCATATGTCGCAACTGCCGCCGTTCCTGGTGGCCAACGGTGGTGTGAACTCCGGCTTCATGATCGCTCAGGTGACTGCTGCGGCACTGGCCAGCGAGAATAAGGCAATGGCGCACCCGCATTCGGTAGACAGCCTGCCGACCTCGGCGAACCAGGAAGACCACGTTTCCATGGCCCCGGCGGCGGGCAAGCGTCTATGGGAAATGGCCGAAAACACCCGCGGTGTGCTGGCGGTGGAATGGTTGGCGGCGGTTCAGGGCCTGGACTTGCGCAATGGCCTGAAGACTTCGGCAAAACTGGAAAAGGCCCGGGCGATTCTGCGTAAAGAAGTGCCGTTCTATGAGAAGGACCGCTTCTTTGCACCGGACATCAATGCCGCGACCGAATTGTTGGCGACGCGTTGCTTGAATGAGCTGTTGTCGGTGAAGTTGCTGCCTAGCCTGTAAGGGCCCCATCGCGAGCAGGCTCGCTCCCACCCTGGATTGAGTAAACCCTGAGGGAGCGAGCCTGCTCGCGATTCGATTTTGAATTTGATGGAGACTCGGGATGAAAACTCTCTGGCAACACTGCCACGTCGCAACCATGGCGCAAGGCGTCTACTCGATCATCGAGGATGCGGCCATCGTGACGTCCGGTGCGCACATTGAGTGGATTGGCCCACGCGCTGAACTGCCGGCGGGCGAATACCCGGCCGTCAACGATTTGAAAGGGGCCTGGGTAACGCCGGGCCTGATCGACTGCCACACCCACACGGTGTTTGGCGGTAACCGCAGCAGCGAATTCGAACAGCGTCTGCAAGGTGTCAGCTACGCGGAAATCGCCGCAGCCGGTGGCGGCATCGCCAGCACCGTGCGCGCCACCCGCGCAGCGACCGAAGACGAACTGTTCGCCAGCGCCGCCAAGCGTCTGAACAGCCTGATGCGCGACGGCGTGACCACGGTCGAAATGAAATCCGGCTACGGCCTGGACCTGGCCAGCGAACGCAAGATCCTGCGCGTGATCCGCCGCCTTGGCGCCGAACTTCCGGTGAGTGTGCGCAGCACCTGCCTGGCCGCCCACGCCTTGCCACCGGAATACGCCGATCGCGCTGACGATTACATCGATCACATCTGCGCCGAGATGCTCCCGGCCCTGGCCGCTGAAGGGCTGGTGGATGCGGTGGATGCCTTCTGCGAATACCTGGCGTTCTCGCCAGCGCAGGTCGAGCGCGTATTCATCACCGCACAGGAACTCGGTTTGCCGGTGAAGCTGCACGCCGAGCAACTGTCATCGCTGCACGGTTCGAGCTTGGCGGCGCGTTATCACGCACTGTCGGCCGATCACCTTGAGTTCATGACCGAGGACGACGCCATCGCCATGGCCAAGTCCGGCACCGTCGCGGTGCTGCTGCCGGGCGCGTTTTACTTCCTGCGGGAAACCCAGTTGCCGCCCATGGAAGCGCTGCGCAAGCATGGGGTGAAAATCGCCATCGCCAGCGACCTCAACCCTGGCACTTCACCAGCCTTGTCGTTGCGCTTGATGTTGAACATGGCGTGCACCTGTTTCCGCATGACCCCGGAAGAAGCCCTGGCCGGTGCGACCCTTCATGCCGCCACCGCACTGGGCATGGCCGACACCCACGGTTCACTGGAAGCCGGCAAGGTCGCGGACTTTGTCGCCTGGCAAATCGATCGTCCCGCCGACCTGTCGTATTGGCTGGGCGGTGATCTGGAAAAACGCGTCGTGCGTCACGGCGTCGAGACAAGCGTTTAGGAGAGCAGTTGTGGAAAAGGTTCTGAACTTCAAACAAGGCCGCGTGCCACTGCTGATCAGCATGCCCCACGCCGGCGTGCGCCTGACCCCGGCGGTCGAAGCCGGGTTGATCCCCGACGCCCGCAGCCTGCCGGATACCGACTGGCACATACCGCAGCTTTACGATTTCGCCTCCGAACTGGGCGCCAGCACTTTGGCTGCCGAGTATTCGCGGTTCGTGATTGACCTGAACCGGCCATCCGACGACAAGCCTTTATATGTCGGCGCGACCACCGGTCTGTATCCGGCGACGCTGTTTGACGGCATACCGTTGTTCCGCGAAGGGCTGGAGCCTTCTAAAGAAGAACGCGCGACCTACCTGGAGCAGATCTGGACGCCGTATCACACTACTTTGCAAAACGAGTTGGCGCGGCTGAAAGCCGAGTTCGGTTATGCGTTGCTGTTCGACGCGCACTCGATCCGCTCGATCATCCCGCACCTGTTCGACGGCAAACTGCCGGACTTCAACCTTGGCACCTTCAATGGCGCCAGTTGCGATCCACAGCTTGCAAGTCAACTGGAAGCGATTTGCGCCCGTCATACCGAGTACAGCCATGTGCTGAACGGTCGCTTCAAGGGGGGCCACATCACCCGCCATTACGGTAATCCGGCCGATAACATCCACGCCGTGCAACTGGAACTGGGGCAGTGCACTTACATGGAAGAGTTCGAGCCGTTCCGCTATCGCCCGGACCTGGCGGCGCCGACGCAAGTGGTGCTCAAGGCATTGCTGCAAGGGCTGCTGAGCTGGGGCGAAAAACACTACAACGCCTGATCCGGCGGTAAGGGGGAGGGGCGTTTATCGAAACGCCGCAGCGTCCCACTCGCCGTTTACGCGCGCGCGGTGAGGTCGTTGAGGTCGAGCTGATCCATGAAACGCTACTGGAGTTTTTGGCTGACAGACACTGACGCAGCAAGGGGCATGCTCATTCACGTAATTCGGGTTTATGATGCCGGACGGCAGAATATTAGAAGTCCCCACAGGGATGACCTCGACCCCTTACGGAGCGCGCAATGCAGACTTTGTACCCGCAGATCAAACCCCACGCCCGGCACGATCTGGCCGTCGACGAGACCCACACGCTGTATGTCGACGAAAGCGGTTCTCCGGAAGGTTTGCCGGTGGTGTTCATCCACGGCGGCCCCGGCGCCGGGTGTGATGCCCAGAGCCGTCGGTTTTTCGATCCCAACCTGTATCGCATCGTCACCTTTGACCAACGTGGTTGCGGTCGCTCCACTCCCCACGCCAGCCTCGAAAACAACACCACCTGGGATCTGGTCGCCGACCTCGAGCGAATTCGCCAGCACCTGGGTATCGACAAATGGGTGCTGTTCGGCGGCTCCTGGGGGTCGACCCTGGCGTTGGCCTACGCGCAAACCCACCCAGAGCGTGTACACGGTCTGATCCTGCGCGGGATTTTTCTCTGCCGTCCGCAGGAAATCGAATGGTTCTACCAGGCCGGCGCCAGCCGCCTGTTCCCTGATTACTGGCAGGACTACGTTGCGCCGATCCCGATGGACGAACGCGAGGATTTGCTCAGCGCTTTCCACAAGCGCCTGATCGGCAACGACCAGATTGCCCAGATGCACGCGGCCAAGGCCTGGTCGCTCTGGGAAGGCAGGACCGCGACCCTGCGCCCGAATCCGCTGGTGGTCGATCGCTTCTCCGAGCCTCAGCGTGCGCTGTCGATAGCACGCATCGAATGTCACTACTTCACCAACAATGCCTTCCTTGAGCCCAACCAGCTGATTCGTGACATGAGCAAGATTGCCCATTTACCGGGTGTAATTGTCCACGGTCGTTACGATGTGATTTGCCCACTGGATAATGCCTGGGAATTGCACCAGAACTGGCCGAACAGTGAGTTGCAGGTCATCCGTGACGCCGGCCATGCCGCTTCCGAACCGGGCATCACCGATGCACTGGTTCGCGCCGCCGGCCAGATGGCGCGCCGCCTGCTCGACCTGCCGCCTGAAGAAGCATGAAAGGTCTGCTGCAACGCGTGCGTGGTGCGCGAGTCGAGGTAGCGGGGGAAGTAGTGGGTGCGGTCGACCAAGGGTTGTTGGTACTGGTCGCCGTCGAGCCCGAGGATACCCGGGCCAGCGCCGACAAACTTCTGAATAAGCTGCTTAACTATCGGGTATTCAGCGACGCCGAGGGCAAGATGAATCTGTCCTTGGCGGATGTCGGCGGCGGGCTGCTGCTGGTCTCACAGTTCACCCTGGCCGCAGACACTAAAAGCGGGCTGCGGCCGAGTTTTTCGACCGCGGCCCCTCCGGCTTTGGGAGAGGAGCTTTTCGACTATCTATTAGGTAAAGCGAAACAGGTGCATGGCACTGTGGCATCAGGTAGATTCGGCGCGGATATGCAGGTGCACCTGGTCAACGATGGCCCGGTAACCTTCCTGATACAGACCTGAAAGCACTCGAAACAACTTTTTTAGGGCTTTTCGACTGCAAACAGGCGTTTTCCGCGTGAAATACTTTGTTGCGCATGATGCGTTGTAACGCGGCCTGCTAGATAATCGCGCGCTACGGGGATCGGCGTTCGTTGGTCCATTTTGACTTAGGTAGAGACTTGTCCTGGACCGTTTGGGGAATCATTTAGCCCCATCGGAGTCGGAATAATGCTCGCCAACTTGGCAAGAGTGGTTTGCAAGGTCGTTTTTTTCATGCCGTTGACCGTGCAAACCCTTCAACTGGCCGTTGGTTTTTTGATMTGTTTTCGGCGAGGGTTGCTCGTGATTGTTAGTCCCTGTAATGCACCAAAATTGACTGCCAAACGGTTCCGAAACGCTCTGGCAGCGGGCTCTGCTCTGCTTTGCCTGTTCAGCGCCGGCCAGCTGTGGGCGTTCAATCTGGAGGATGTGTCGGTCAAGGCAAAAGAGCTGGCCGCACAAAAATACGAAGCTCCGCGCAGTAACCTGCCGAACGAGTTCCGCGATATGAAATTCGCGGACTATCAGAAAATTCGTTTCCTGACCGAAAAAGCTGAATGGGCGGATCAGAAAACTCCGTTCAAGCTGTCGTTCTATCACCAGGGCATGCATTTCGATACGCCGGTGAAAATCAACGAAATCACGGCTAACTCCGTCGAAGAGATCAAGTACGACCCAACTCGTTTTGATTTCGGCGACGTGAAATTTGATCCTAAAGCCACCGAGCAACTGGGTTATGCCGGTTTCCGGGTGCTATACCCGATCAACAAGGCTGACAAACAAGACGAAATCATGACCATGCTCGGCGCCAGCTACTTCCGCGTCGTCGGCAAGGGTCACGTCTATGGTTTGTCTGCTCGGGGCATGGCGATTGATACCGCGTTGCCATCCGGTGAAGAGTTCCCGCGTTTCACCGAGTTCTGGATTCAACAGCCAAAGCCGGGTGACAAACATCTGGTGATTTTTGCGTTGCTGGATTCACCGCGTGCTACCGGTGCCTATCGCCTGACCCTGCGTCCGGGCAGCGACACCATCGTTGACGTCAAGGCGCAGGTGTTCCTGCGTGACAAGGTCGGCAAACTGGGTATCGCTCCATTGACCAGCATGTATCTGTTCGGCGCCAACCAGCCATCGAAAGTGCTGAACTATCGTCGTGAACTGCACGATTCCAGCGGCCTCGCGATCCATGCCGGTAACGGCGAATGGATCTGGCGTCCATTGAACAACCCGAAACACCTGTCGGTGAGCAACTTCTCGGTCGAGAACCCGCAAGGCTTCGGCTTGCTGCAACGAGGTCGTGACTTCAGCCACTACGAAGACCTTGATGACCGCTACGACAAACGCCCAAGCGCCTGGATCGAGCCGAAGGGTGACTGGGGCAAAGGTACCGTGGATCTGGTCGAGATTCCGACCGCCGACGAAACCAACGATAATATCGTCGTTTTCTGGAATCCGGAAAAACTGCCAGAGCCTGGCCAGCCGCTCGATTTTGCCTATCGCTTGCACTGGACCATGGACGAAGCCTCGCTTCACGCCCCCGACAGCGCTTGGGTTAAGCRGACCCTGCGTTCTACCGGTGACGTTAAACAGTCCAACCTGATTCGTCAGCCGGACGGTAGCGTTGCTTATTTGGTGGACTTCGAAGGCCCGTCCCTGGCGGCATTGCCACCAGATGCAGACGTTCGCAGCCAGGTCAGCGTGGGTGACAACGCCGAACTGGTCGAGAACAGCGTGCGTTACAACCCTGAAACCAAGGGCTGGCGCCTGACGCTGCGCATGAAGATCAAGGACCAGGGTAAAGCCACCGAAATGCGTGCGGCACTGGTGCAAAGCATCGTGCCGGCCGACTTGGCCAAGACGTCGCTTCCCGTGTCGAATTCGTCTGTCGCCAAAGCTGACAAGGTTGCCGCTAAACAACAGGAAAAAACCGACAAGGAAGCCAAGCAAGCAGAGGCCAAACATGCCGATGCCAAGCCGGTTGCAGATGCCAAGGACAAGGCCAACAAAGACGCCCAGCAGCCTGTTGCTGCCGACGCGGTACCAGCCACACCGGAATCGRCGCCGACTGAAGAAGTCCTGACCGAGACCTGGAGCTATCAGTTGCCTGCCGATGAGTAATTCTCAAGTACAGCCAGAGACGCTTGCCGAGTATCTGGCGCATCTACCGATGACCGACCAGCAGCGCGCGGAACTCGCGGGCTGCCAGTCCTTTAGCGAACTGCACCAGCGACTGTCGTCTTCAACGTTCGACGCACCGACCGAGGCCGCCCAGGCCTCGGTAGGCCGTCGCTTGACCTTGAACAGTGCGCAAGAGCTGGAAGACGCGGAGATGCTGGCGGTCGACGCCAGCGGTCGGGTTTGCCTCAAGGCGACCCCGCCGATCCGTCGGACCAAGGTCGTGCCGGAGCCGTGGCGCACCAATATTCTGGTGCGCGGCTGGCGTCGTATGACCGGTCGTACCAATCCGCCAGCTCCACCGAAAGATGAACGCGTGTTGCCGGCGGCTCGCTGGCGCACCGTGGGTTCGATCCGTCGCTATATCCTGTTGGTGCTGATGCTCGGTCAGACCATCGTGGCCGGCTGGTACATGAAAGGCATCATGCCGTACCAGGGCTGGTCGTTCGTCGACCTCAACGAAGTGCTGCATCAACCGTTGCTGCAAACCGCCACGCAGGTGCTGYCGTATGCGCTGCAAACCAGCATCCTGATCCTGTTCGGGATTCTGTTCTGCTGGGTATCGRCTGGTTTCTGGACTGCGCTGATGGGTTTCCTCGAGTTGCTTACCGGTCACGAYAAATACCGCATCTCCGGTAAAAGCGCCGGTAATGAACCGATTGCCAAGGACGCACGCACCGCACTGGTGATGCCGATCTGCAACGAAGACGTGCCACGGGTGTTTGCCGGGTTGCGCGCGACGTTTGAGTCGGTTGCGGCCACGGGTGACCTGGATCGCTTCGACTTCTTCGTCCTCAGTGACAGTAATGACGCCGACATTTGTGTTGCCGAGCAGCAAGCCTGGCTGGACGTGTGCCGCGAAGCCAAGGGCTTCGGCAAGATCTTCTACCGCCGCCGTCGCCGTCGCGTGAAACGTAAAAGCGGCAACCTCGACGACTTCTGCCGTCGGTGGGGTGGCGATTACAAGTACATGGTCGTGCTCGATGCGGACTCCGTGATGAGCGGCGAATGCCTGACCAGTCTGGTGCGCTTGATGGAAGCCACGCCGGACGCCGGGATCATCCAGACCGCGCCGCGTGCATCGGGCATGGACACGCTTTATGCGCGTATGCAGCAGTTCGCGACTCGCGTGTACGGTCCGCTGTTTACCGCCGGTCTGCACTTCTGGCAGTTGGGCGAATCACACTACTGGGGCCACAACGCGATCATTCGCATGAAGCCATTCATCGAGCACTGCGCCCTGGCGCCGTTGCCCGGTAAAGGCGCTTTCGCCGGTGCGATCCTGTCCCACGACTTCGTTGAAGCAGCGCTGATGCGCCGTGCCGGCTGGGGCGTGTGGATTGCCTATGACTTGCCGGGCAGCTACGAAGAACTGCCGCCGAACCTGCTGGACGAACTCAAGCGTGACCGTCGCTGGTGCCACGGTAACCTGATGAACTTCCGCCTGTTCCTGGTCAAAGGCATGCACCCGGTTCACCGGGCGGTGTTCCTGACTGGCGTGATGTCTTATCTGTCGGCGCCGTTATGGTTCTTCTTCCTCGTGCTGTCCACGGCGCTGCTGGCGGTCAACACGCTGATGGAGCCGCAATACTTCATGGAGCCGCGCCAGCTCTATCCGCTGTGGCCTCAATGGCATCCGGACAAAGCCGTCGCGCTGTTCTCCACGACTGTGGTGCTGCTGTTCCTGCCGAAGCTGTTGAGCATCATCCTGATTTGGGCCAAAGGCGCGACAGAGTTCGGTGGCAAGCTCAAGGTAACCCTGTCGATGCTGTTGGAGATGCTGTTCTCCATGCTGCTGGCGCCGGTGCGGATGATTTTCCACACCCGTTTCGTACTGGCCGCGTTCCTCGGCTGGGCCGCGACCTGGAACTCGCCACAACGTGACGACGACTCCACACCATGGAGCGAAGCGGTCAAGCGCCACGGCCCGCAGACCTTGCTGGGCTTTTTCTGGGCGTTGCTGGTGATCTGGCTGAACCCGAGCTTCCTGTGGTGGCTGGTGCCGATCGTTGGTTCGTTGATGCTGTCGATCCCGGTGTCGGTGATTTCCAGCCGTGTCGGTCTGGGCCTGAAATCCCGTGACTCGAGCCTGTTCCTGATTCCCGAGGAATACAATCCGCCGCAGGCGTTGCTGGCCACTGACCAGTACACCCACGAAAATCGTTATCACGCACTGAACGACGGCTTCATCCGGTCCGTGGTCGACCCGCAGCAGAACGCCTTGGCATRCTCGCTGGCGACGTCGCGTCACGGTCAGGCCGAGCCGATCGAGTGGTTGCGGGTAGAGCGGGTTCGTCACGCCTTGAAAGTCGGGCCTCATGGCTTGAATAACAATGAGCGTGTGCAACTGCTGAGTGACCCGGTGGCATTGGGTCGTCTGCATGAACAGATCTGGGACGAAGGTCATCCAGAATGGCTGCAAGCCTGGCGTACATCGGTGAAAGCCGATCCCCACGCGCCGCTGTTGCCGCTCAAGCCGCTGAGTGCGCAAGCACAACCGGCCTGATAAAGAGCCCCGCCGATTGAGCGGGGCTTTTTTTGTCTGATCGTTTGCAAACCCTTGTGCAAACGGGCGAGTACGTTAGGATCCGTCCCCGAATTGGTGCGCCCGGATAATTTTTGTCCGTATTGGTGTGTTTCCTGAGGGAAGCCGCCGTTTTGCGCGCCTCACACCGCAATGGTTTTGGGGACATGATGATGAAGAAGTATCTCTCGATGCTGCTGGCCGGCGTCACGGCACTGGTTGCAGTCAGCGCGGCACAGGCCGGTGCCATCGATGACGCGGTCAAGCGCGGCACGCTGAAAGTCGGCATGGACCCGACCTACATGCCGTTCGAGATGACCAACAAACGCGGCGAGATCATCGGTTTCGAAGTCGACATCCTCAAAGCCATGACCAAGGCCATGGGCGTCAAGCTGGAACTGGTATCCACCGGCTACGACGGCATCATCCCCGCCCTGATGACCGACAAGTTCGACATGATCGGCAGCGGCATGACCCTGACTCAGGAACGCAACCTGCGCTTGAATTTCAGCGAACCGTTTATCGTGGTGGGCCAGACGCTGCTGATCCGCAAGGAGCTGGAAGGCACCATCAAGTCTTATAAAGACTTGAACACCGCCGACTACCGCATCACCTCCAAGCTCGGCACCACCGGCGAGATGGTCGCCAAGAAGCTGATTTCCAAAGCCCAGTACCACGGCTATGACAACGAGCAGGAAGCGGTGCTGGACGTGGTCAACGGTAAGGCTGACGCCTTCATCTATGACGCGCCGTACAACGTCGTGGCCGTGAACAAGGTCGGCGCCGGCAAACTGGTGTTCCTCGACAAGCCGTTCACCTACGAGCCGCTGGCCTTCGGCCTGAAGAAGGGTGACTACGACAGCATCAACTTCATCAACAACTTCCTGCACCAGATCCACGAAGACGGCACCTACGATCGCATCCATGACAAGTGGTTCAAAGACACCGCTTGGCAGAAAGACATGGAATAAGGCTTACCGCTGATCGTTCCCACGCTCTGCGTGGGAACGCATCCWGTGACGCTCTGCGTCACGTTTGAGAAGGGACGCGGAGCGTCCCGGGCGGCATTCCCACGCAGAGCGTGGGAACGATCATCTGAGAATCCGTAATGAAACATAAAAAAGCCCAATGGCCCTGGCACGTATTAACCGTGCTGGTGCTGATCGGCCTGGCCGGCGCGTTGTATTACGCCACCTCGCTGATGTCTTACGAATGGCGCTGGAACCGCGTGCCGCAGTACTTCGCCTACCATGCCGAGGAATCCCAGCGTGCCGCTGACATTTCGACCGTCAGCGACCTGGTGCGCAAAGGTGATAAAGCCGAAGTCACCCTGCGCAACGACGCGGGTGATGAGCAACGCTTGACCGTCGACGATAACAGCCTGCAAGTCGCCCAAGGCGATGATGTGGCCGAAGG
Organism: Pseudomonas sp. P5_B2; assembly: GCF_056400445.1. Classification (NCBI taxonomy): domain Bacteria; kingdom Pseudomonadati; phylum Pseudomonadota; class Gammaproteobacteria; order Pseudomonadales; family Pseudomonadaceae; genus Pseudomonas; species Pseudomonas sp. P5_B2. Next base: position 11,941 of record NZ_JBFULH010000056.1, read on the forward strand.
CGATGTGATTGGCGTGACACGGCATTGGGCCGCCGGTCCACTGCTTTGGGGGCTGTGGACGACGTTGTGGTTGTCCGTGGTCTCCGGCGTGCTCGGCCTGTTGATCGGCCTCGTCACCGGCCTGTGCCGGCTGTCGAACAACCCGACTCTGCGCGATCTCTCGACGATTTACGTTGAGCTGGTGCGGGGCACGCCGCTGCTGGTGCAGATCTTCATTTTCTACTTCTTCATCGGCACTGTGATGAATCTGTCCCGGGAATTCGCCGGGATCGCTGCGTTGTCACTGTTCACTGGCGCCTACGTCGCGGAAATCATCCGGTCCGGCGTGCAGTCCATCGCCCGAGGCCAGAACGAGGCCGCGCGTTCGTTGGGGCTGAGCGCTGGTCAGTCGATGCGCCACGTGGTGATGCCGCAAGCCTTGAAGCGGGTATTGCCGCCCTTGGCCGGGCAGTTCATCAGCCTGGTGAAGGATACGTCGCTGGTCTCGGTGATCGCGATTACCGAACTGCTGAAAAGCGGTCGCGAAGTCATCACCACCTCGTTCTCGCCGTTCGAAATTTTGTTCTGCGTGGCCGGGTTGTACCTGTTGATCAACCTGCCGCTGTCGAAAATCGCCAGCCGGCTTGAGCGGAGGCTCGCGCAAAGTGATTGAAGTCCGCGATCTGGTAAAAGTCTTCGACACCCGCGGCCAGGTGGTGCGTGCGGTGGATAACGTCACCACCCACGTGGCCAAGGGCGAAGTGCTGGTGGTGATCGGTCCGTCCGGTTCCGGCAAGTCGACCTTCCTGCGCTGCCTCAATGGCCTGGAGGAATTCGATTCCGGTTCGGTGAGCATCGACGGCCTGCAACTGGCCGACCCGAAAACCGACGTCAACGCCTACCGCCGCGAAGTCGGCATGGTGTTTCAGCATTTCAACTTGTTCCCGCACATGACCGTGCTGGAAAACCTCTGTCTGGCGCAGAAAGTCGTGCGCAAGCGCGGCAAGAAAGAGCGCGAGGCCAAGGCCTTGGCATTGTTGGAAAAGGTCGGCATTGCACAGAAGGCCCACGAGTTTCCGTCGCGCTTGTCCGGTGGTCAGCAACAGCGTGTGGCGATTGCCCGGGCCTTGGCCATGGAGCCGAAGGTCATGCTGTTCGATGAACCGACTTCGGCTCTTGATCCGGAAATGGTTGGCGAAGTGCTGGATGTGATGAAAACCCTGGCCGTGGAAGGCATGACCATGGTCTGCGTCACTCACGAAATGGGCTTTGCGCGGGAAGTGGCGGATCGGGTGCTGTTTTTCGATCACGGCAAATTGCTGGAAGATGCTTCGCCGGCCGAGTTCTTTGATGCGCCGAAGGATCCGCGGGCGCAGGCCTTCTTGCGGCAGGTTCTCTAATTTCAGCGCCTGTTGGCCCGCTTTCGCGAGCAAGCCCGCTCCCACATTTAACCGAGTTTCAATTTAATAACGCGGTTAAATGTGGGRGCGGGCTTGCTCGCGAATGCATCACCTCGGTCCTGGGTGAACCGAGGCAAACGCATCACCTCAAACCTTGAACCGCCCCACCAGCATCTGCAGTTGCGTCCCCAACCGCGCCAGCTCAACGCTGGACGCCGCTGTCTCTTCACTGGCTGCCGAGGTCTGCTCGGAGACATCACGCACGTTCAGCACGCTGCGATTGATCTCCTCGGCCACCGCTGTTTGCTGCTCGGCTGCGGCGGCAATCTGCTGGTTCATCGACTGAATCGCCGACACGGTGCGGGTGATGCTTTCCAGTGAGCCCCCGGCGCGGCGGGTCAATTCGACGCTGCTGTCCGTCAGGGCGCGGCTGTTGTCCATGATGGTCGCGACGTGTTGGGTGCCGTTTTGCAACCCGACAATCAGTTCTTCGATTTCTTCGGTGGACTTCTGAGTGCGTTGCGCCAGGCTGCGAACTTCATCGGCAACCACCGCAAAACCGCGACCCGCTTCACCGGCACGGGCCGCTTCGATGGCGGCGTTGAGGGCCAACAGGTTGGTTTGTTGGGCGACGGATTTGATGACGTCGAGCACGCTTCCAATCTTGTCGCTTTCGCGTTTCAGGTCGCCCATCGCGGCGGTGGAGTTGCCGACTTCGAGGGCCAGGCGCTCGATCTGGGCGATGGCTTCTCCCACCACTTTGTCACCTTCGCGGGCCTGCTGATCGGCGGCGACAGYGGCTTCGGAGGCTTCTTCGGCATTGCGCGCGACTTCTTGCACGGTCGCGGTCATTTCGTTCATCGCCGTGGCCACCTGGTCGGTCTCGATCTTCTGGCTGTTGACCCCGGCGCTGGTTTGCTCAGTGACTGCCGACAGCTCTTCAGCAGCGCTGGCGATTTGCGTGACACCGTCGCTGATACCGCCGATCAATTCACGCAGACCCAGTGTCATGCTCTGCATGGCGCGCTGGAGCTGACCGAGTTCGTCGCGACGCTTGGAGGTCAGGTTGTGAGTCAGGTCGCCAGCCGCCACGCGTTCAGCCACTTTGAGGGTTTGGCTCAGCGGGATGACGATCTGACGAGTGATCGCCCAAGCCGCGATCATGCCAAAGACCAGGGCCAGGGCGGTGGCCATCAGCAGCATGTTCTTGGCGTGCGCGGCATCGGTATCGCGCACGACGGTTTGCGAAATCGTCAGCTTTTTGCTGGCGCCAAGCAGGATTTCGCCCTGCGCGGCCATGCGTTTGAACGCGTCGGCGCTGTCGACCTGTGAGTCGCGGAACTGGCTGACCGCCGCGCGGTAAGCTTTGAGCGATTCGGCGGCCTGTTGCAGGTGGGTGGCGTGTTGTTCCGACAGTTCGGACGGCAGGCTTTCCAGGCTTTTCAGGGCATTGTCGATGGCGTCCAGTGCGGGCTGTTCGGCTTCTGGCTTGCCGCTGTAGGTGTAGCCACGAACCTGGAAGCGCGCTTGTTGAATCTGTTTGCTCAGGTCGATCACGCTGTTGAATTGCGTAACGCTGTCACCCTGCAACATCGATTTTTCGACTTCGGCTACCTTGGACACGGCGTTGTCGGCGGTGGTGCCGAGTTTGCTGCGAGCGTTTTCGCGGTTGGCACCGGCCTGGGTCAGGGCGATGAAGGCTTGCTTGTACTGGCTAACGGCGGCCAATTGCTGATCGATCAACGCTACGTCGGCAGGCTGTTCAATCATCTGGCGGGCGGCTTGCAGGCTGGCTTCGAGCTTGCTCAACATCTCGTTTACGGCGCCAGGGCCTTGTTCTCCGCGACGATTTTCGTAGTCCAGACTGGCGATGCGCAGGTCTCTGCTCAGGTCATTAATGCTGGAAATGAAGCCCAACTTATCACCGCGGCTGGTCACGTCACTCAGACCGGTCCAGCCGGTGAAGGTGATCAATAAGGTAAGCAGCAGCACCAGACCAAAACCGATCCCCAGTTTTCGATTGACGCTGATGTTCCCCAGATTCTCGGCTAGCCATTGGTACATGCTGCAACTCCCTGGACCACTGATTTGGTTTTGTGGGAACTGTATCGGCAGGCAAGACGGGTTCTGTAGGGCAGGTCAAAGACCAGCGACGATCACGCCCCTTGTAGCAGCTGGCGAAGCCTGCGTCCGGCTGCGCAGCAGTCGTTAAACCAGACACCACGGTGTTTCAGGTAATCCGAGTTGCCCGGATTGACGACTGCTGCGCAGCCGGACGCAGGCTTCGCCAGCTGCTACAGGTACAGTGTTAGAACAGGCGGGCGAGCAGCGCGGTGACGGCGGTTTCGACGCGCAGAATGCGCTCGCCAAGCTGCACCGGTTGCAGGCCGGCCTTGCCCAGCAGGTCGATCTCGTACGGAATCCAGCCACCTTCAGGGCCGATGGCAAGAGTCACCGGTTCGTCCAGGCCACGGGGACAGGGCGGGTACTGGCCGGGATGGCCCACCAGGCCGAGGGTGCCTTCGGTGATCGCCGGCAAACGGTCCTCAACGAACGGCTTGAAGCGTTTCTCAATGACGATTTCCRGCAACACGCTGTCCCGGGCCTGTTCAAGGCCCAGGATCAACTGATCACGAATTGCCTCGGGTTCCAGAAACGGGGTTTGCCAGAAGCTCTTCTCGACGCGATAGCTGTTCACCAGCACGATACGCGGCACACCCATGGCCGCCACGGTCTGAAACACCCTGCGCAGCATTTTCGGGCGTGGCAGGGCCAGCACCAGGGTCAATGGCAGCTTGGCCGGGGGCGGTTGGTCGAGGGTGACGCGCAGTTCGGCTTCAGCGGCGTCCAGGCGCAACACTTCGGCCGAACCCATCAATCCGCCTATCCTGCCGACGCGCATGCTGTCACCGACTTCGCAGCGGTGGACTTCCTGCATGTGCGTCAACCGGCGATCGCGCAGGACCACCCGGTCGGCCGCAATGAAATCAGCTTCTTCGAGGAGCAGCAGGTTCACGGTTGGGTCGCTGGCGGCTGGTCGTTGTGATCGTCAACCGGTTGATCGTCCGGATGTTCGCCACGTTTGCTGATCAGGCTGCCAAACAGGATGCCGATCTCGAACAGCAACCACATCGGTACAGCCAGCAGGGTCTGCGAGAAGATGTCAGGCGGCGTCAGGATCATGCCGACCACGAAGCAACCGATGATCACGTACGGGCGGATTTTTTTCAGGTATTTGACGTCGACCACGCCGATCCACACCAGCAGCACCACGGCCACCGGAATTTCAAACGCCACGCCGAAGGCGAAGAACAGCGTCATGACGAAATCGAGGTAGCTGGTGATGTCGGTCATCATTTCCACGCCGGCCGGGGTGGCGGAGGCGAAAAACTTGAAGATCAGCGGAAACACCAGGTAATAGGCGAACGCCATGCCGGCGTAGAACAGCACGATGCTGGACATCAACAACGGTACGGCAATGCGCTTCTCATGCTTGTACAGACCCGGTGCGATGAAGCCCCAGATCTGATGCAGGATCACCGGAATCGCCAGGAACAACGACACCATCATGGTCAGCTTCAGTGGCGTCAGGAACGGCGACGACACGTCGGTGGCGATCATCGTCGCGCCGGCTGGCAGGTACTCGCGCAGTGGCGTGGAGACGAAGGTGTAGATCTGCTGGGTAAAGGCAAACAACCCGGCAAAGATGATGAAGACCGCCGCGACACAGCGCAGCAGGCGGGTACGCAACTCAGTGAGGTGCGAAACCAGCGGCATGTGCTGGTCGTTTTCGGGGAGAGTAGGGCCTGTCATCGGTCATTTCCTGTGTCGCGCCGAGCCTGTATTTGCGCAGGGCAAGGCGCGAGGAGCATAGTTTGGCGTTTCAAATAAGTGACGAGTAACGCAGCCCTGCGCAAATACAGGCCGGCCCTCCGGGTTGTGCCTGAAAGCGGGCCAGGCTGCGTTGTAGGCCTTGGAAAGGGAACAATCATTCCCTGTGGTCTACGCCTTGCCTGGCCCGCTTTCAGGCACAACCCGGAGGGCCGGCCTGTATTTGCGCAGGGCTGCGTTACTCGTCACTTATTTGAAACGCCAAACTATGCTCCTCGCGCCTTGCCC